>CAZGVH010000066.1:0-5865 GCA_964528955.1 uncultured Dehalococcoidales bacterium
TAAATCGATAAGCGTCAGATGTGTAAATACGGTTGCCAGCAGCGCAATAAGCGGGAAACGCGTATAGTAGAGGACTGCAATTGCACCGGCAAGGCTGCTCAATCCCATTGCCAGGACAGCGAACCTTACTTCGTAGAACGATGCCCCTTCACCCCAGAAACCTGCCAGACTGAATATAGTGTACATTAAAAGCGGCAGGATAGCTGTAGCAACGAATAACAGTAATCCTCCTGCCATTTCGAATTTTTGCATGAAGTGCAACCATATACCGAGGCCCCCGGTAATCAGAAGGGCAAATAAAGCGATCAAAAAGCGGGTCAATTGAGATAAATCTTCCCAACTCATACCTATAAAAAGCGTAAACGACAGCAATGCCAGAAATCCGCCGAAGTAGTACAGTAAAGTAATCAGGTTCCAGCCGCTCTTTTTTTCTTCGGCCTGTTTTATTTCTAAGTTTTCCTGTTCAACAATGGTATCAAATTGCTGTTCGGATATAATGCCCTGTTTTTGCCATCTTTCGAGATCTGTAATGTCAAAATTGTTTTTATTCATTATCTTTCTCCGCTTCTGCAGGTACGCGCTAATTATGACATCCGCCTATGATGAAATCAACTGTAACTTTTTGATGAGAGAAATTATCTTAAGAATTATTTATTTATAATACTAATGTTGCAATAAAATATAAATAATAATAAAAAAATATTAAAAAAATATAATGTAAATAAACAAAGATGTGCTATAATCATATAGTTATAAAAGTAACAATAAAGTTACATAATGGTTATTAAAAATTAATTGCTGCTAATAATGATCCTATAAAATACTAAACTTGATACCGGCTGCTCTAAATTTTATTTGCAGTGAAAATAATGCAGAAAGGTAATAAGAGATGGTAGAAGTATTTCCTGACAATTTATCCTTATTCGACTGCAAAATAAATACACATAGACATATAATTGACAGTTCTACATGGAGGACGGGTATGAAGATATTGATTATCGAAGATGATGAAAATATGGTCGACTATATTAAAAATGTATTTAATGTAGGTTGGCCGGAAGCGGAATTCATATCTGCATATAAAGGCAAGGATGGCATAAACCTGGTTGATAAAGAAATACCTGATGTAGTGCTGCTCGACCTGGGTTTACCCGATATGAGCGGATTCGATGTCTTGAAGCAGATACGTCATTATACCGAGATGACTATAGTGTTGATAACCGTTAGAGATGATGAATCGGATATTGTTAAAGGATTAACGCTCGGCGCTGACGAGTATATAATCAAACCGTTCAGGCAGCTGGAACTTTTAGCACGCGTCAGGGCGTTGACCAGGCGTAAGATGGCACTGGGCGAGGACTTGTCTGTTAGTTACGGCCCGTTAAGATTCGGGAAATCTATTCGTGAAATTATTTATAACGATAAGGTCATAGGGGTTACTCTCACCGAAGGACGTATTCTTTATAAACTTATAGAAAGCAAGGGAACGGTGGTTACTTCCGATGAAATAGCCAAATTGATATGGGGTGAGCGTTTCTACAGTGCTATCAACGTTAAATCATATATACACCGCATACGTCAGAAGCTGGAAGGAGACCCGGCTAATCCGTCGCTGATTATTAACGAACCCGGAGTAGGTTACTACATCAAGCTGCCGGGTTAATTCCTGCTAAAACAGCATTAATATTCAAATATAGTCGTCCGGTTCAATTTCGATTTCCGGACGACTTCAAAGTTCTTCTTTTTAAATTACACCCTTTACGCTTCCTTTACCATATGTTTGCTATATTGTTTCTATATATCGACAGGATGTTATTAACGTCGTATTGTCACGGGAGCATATTATGGCTGAGGATAAACATGATTCCGCATTGAACCGTCGTGAGTTTATTATCAAAATTGGCGGCGGAGCGCTCGGTTTGGGATTGTTTTCGCTTTTCCCGCTATTGGGAACAAGCTGCAAGTCGATTGTCGTAAATGGGGAAGAACAAAGCGGAAACAGTCTTTTCAGTTCCGACGGGGTTGTAAAGGTATATATAGTGATGGATAGCTTCGACTGGGAATCACTTATTGCCAATGCTGCCGATGAAAAATATATGAAGGCTGATTTATGGTACGGCAACACGATTGTATCGGATATCGTTGTCAGGGCAAAGGGGAATTATAATACGGTAGCAGAAACCTATGCCGGCTGCATACGCTACAGCTTAAAAGCCGACCTCAATCTGTTGAATGCCGAACAAAACCTGGACGGCATCAAGAAATTAAACTTCAATAATAACTGGGGCGACCCGGCCTTTATGCGCGAAATTATCGGTTATGAACTCTTCAGGCAGATGGATATTCCGGCTCCGCGCGCGGCATTTATCGACCTCTGGGTAAACGAAATTCATTTCGGTTTATATACTATGGTTGAACAGGTGGATAAGGTTTTCATTGAGAACAATTTTCAATATACCAACGGCAACCTCTACAAACCGGAAAAACCTGCCGGGAATCTTGCCTGGACCAAAGCCGACCTGGGGGAAGATAGCGGCGATTCAAGCGGTGATATCAATATCGGCGGCGGCAGCCTCGACGATATTATCGATATCGTTGACGGAGACAGCGGCGATGATAACGATTCTAACAGCGGTAACGAATCGTTGCTAGAGCAGATGGGTCTAAAAACAAATGAGAATAAGTCAGATCACAGCCTGCTGTACACTCTGTTGGATTTGCTCAACAATGAACCGGACAGTACTTTCCCTGCGAAAATCGAGCAGGTTCTCGATGTTGATGAAGTATTACGTTACATGGCTGTATCGACTGTGATGGTTCATCTCGATAACTATATCGGCTCCGGTGAAAATTATTACCTCTATGATAATGATAGTAAATTCGTTATTATTCCCTGGGATTTGAACCTGACGTTCGGGACTTACCGCATAGACCTGAGCATGGAACAGGTCATCGACTATTATATCGATGAACCTACTTGCGGAGCAGTATCTGCCAAACCGCTGGTAAATCGTCTGCTTTCGAACAACTCATATCTTCAAAAGTATCATGCCTATCTGCAAGATATTATCGAAGGCGGGTTCGATGCCGGTATAATGAATTCCCGCATCGATGAACTGGCCAATCTTATCCGTTCTTATGTAGAAGACGACGATACCAAATTCTATACAACCGGGCAATTCGAAGAGGCGATTTCGGGGCAGGCTGTTGCAGATGCTTCGGTTTCCGGTAACGAAGGAATTCCTATCGGTTTGAAGTATTTTATCGAACAGCGCAGTCAATCTGTCAGGGCGCAACTGGCAGGGACACTGGCTTCCGGTACAGGAACGGGATACGGAAACGGTACGGGTGAAACTACGGGTAAAGGCAATTCGTCTGGAGTCGGCGGTGCCGTTATTCAATTGGGTAAGAAAATTGTGATTTCGGGCAGCGGCGCTGCGGTTAGAGGCAATACCGTCAAAATATCAAAAGGCGGCGATTATGAAATCAGCGGCACGCTGGATGACGGACAGGTTATCGTAGATGCCGACGATGCCGATGTGAACCTGATTCTTAAAGGAGCGAATTTAACCTGTTCAACCGGTGCTCCTGTATATATAATCGATGCCGAAAAAACGATCATTACTCTTTCTGAAGGAACGGAAAATTATATTACGGACGGCAGTATGTATTTATTCGAAGACAGCAACTCCGATGAACCGGATGCCGCTATTTTCAGCAAGGATGATCTTGTTATCGATGGAAAAGGTACGCTGTCGGTTAAAGCCAATTATAAAAACGGTATTACAAGCAAGGATGCGCTCACCATATCCAACGGCGGTATAATAGTAAATGCCGTCAACGATGGTATTCGTGGCAGAGATTCCATTGTGGTCGCAGGTGGGACTATTACAATCGTTGCCGGCGGTGACGGAATGCAGTCCAATAACGATGAAGATACTACCCTGGGATACATATCGATTGAAGGCGGAATCTTGAATATTACTGCCACAGGTGACGGCATTCAAGCGCAAACGAATGTCGATATAAGCGGCGGTGATTTGACCATATCTACCGGAGGCGGCAGCACCAACGGCAGTTATAGGAGTGGCGGAAATGATTTGTTCGGCGGCATGGGGAGAACTACAACAACTACAAGCAGTTCCGGCAGCGCTAAAGGGATCAGAGCGGTCAGCGATGTATCTATATCAGGAGGAATTATCAATATCGATTCAGCCGATGACGGACTTAACTCTGATAACAGCATTACAATCAGCGGCGGCAGCATTACAATAGCTTCCGGTGATGACGGAATTCATGCCGACACCAAACTGGTGGTTGATGGGGGAATTATAGATATCACCAAATCCTACGAAGGAATGGAATCCCCGGATATTACTGTTAACGGAGGAAGCATCGCTATCGCTTCCAGCGATGATGGAATAAACGGGGTAAGCAGCGCTTCCGGTAGTGTATTCGGTGGGCAGGGCGGCATGATGGGCGAAACGGGCGCCTATTTTTATATTAACGGCGGTTATATCTATGTTAACGCCGGCGGAGATGGGATAGATATCGGTGGCACAGTCCAGATGACTGATGGTGCTGTAATTGTAAACGGGCCGACCGATAGCGGTAACGGAGCCCTGGACTTTAGCTCTTTCAATATGAAAGGCGGAATGATTGTGGCAGCCGGCAGTTCGGGGATGGCGCAGTCTCTCGGCACTTCTTCCAGCCAGTATTCGGTGATGATTAATTTTTCCTCGCCACAGACGGCAAACAGCATAATTCATATCGAATCTTCTTCTGGGGAAGATATCCTGACATTTGCTCCTGCAAAAACATACCAGTCCGTTGTTTTTTCCTCACCTGTTTTGAAAAAAGGCGAAAAATATTCGGTCTACAGCGGCGGCAGTTCTACGGGAACGGCTGTCGACGGGGTGTATCCGGGAGACACATACAGCGGCGGCACTAGATATACCGATTTCACGATTTCCAGCATAGTAACCACTATCGGTTCTGGAGGCGGTATGAATCCGGGTGGCAGGCGTTAATATATTTTTAAATCAAGCATATAAAAACCCCAGTTCATTTCTTATTATTTCTTATTTCTATTGTATACAATTGCACATATATGTATGTAATGTTGTATAATTTATTAATAAAAAATAATAAATAATAAGGATTCATTCTGTTTGTCAAGGAGGGCGAAATGAATAGCACTTCAAAGGCTGTAAGTGACCATCAGTTACTTGTTTTATTGTTCCAAACCAGGGATTTAATGCTCAGTCTAAAAAGAAAAGAACTCAGAAAATTCGGCAGCACGGTTGAAGAAGCTACCATGTTGATACATATCAGCAAGCTCGGAGATAAAGCGACTCCGACCGAATTGTCCCGCCAGTTGCTTCGTAAGCACCATTCGATTACCGGTATCCTCTTGAGAATGGAGAAGAAAGGACTGATAAAAAGAAACAAAGACCTCAAGAGAAAAAATATGATACGTGTTTCCATGACTGAAAAAGGCGAAGCAATATATCAAAACGCTAAGAGGGAGGATGTCCTGGAAAAATTGGCGGATATATTATCTGATAAACAAAAACAGGAAATGGCCGGTTATTTAAATATCTTAAGAGATGAAGCATTCGATCTTTTAGGAATCGAAAATAAACCGGAAATACCATTCTAACGATATAAATAAACCAAGCTGACGTTGTAATCGCTTCGTCTTTACAAAGCCGCATTCGATAACATAAAATATGAAGACGGGGCGATTAGCTCAGTGGTTAGAGCGCTTGCTTCACACGCAAGAGGTCACTGGTTCAAGTCCAGTATCGCCCACCATTTTAGCCTCGATATAACGGTACTGTACGATACACAGAACTCCTGGTA
>CAZGVH010000067.1:0-5854 GCA_964528955.1 uncultured Dehalococcoidales bacterium
ACAACTCCCCGACCGATTGCCCGGTATGAATGCGTTTAATAGCTTCGCCGAGGAGAGGAGCGATCGGTAAAACGGTAATTTTATCCAGTTTTTTCCTGTCGGATACCGGAATGGTATCGGTTACCACCACTTCCTTAACGGGAGAGGCGGCAATGCGTTCGATGGCCGGACCGGAAAATACCGGGTGAGTGCAGCAGGAATATACTTCTTTGGCTCCGTTGCTTAAAAGGGCATTTACGGTGTTTATCAGCGAGCCGCCGGTATCGATTTCATCATCTACGGTGATGGCGGTTTTTCCATGTACCTCACCGATAATATTCAAAGTTTCCGTCTGGTCGGCATTGCCGATGCGTCTTTTTTCCATGATTGCCAGCGGGGCATTTAGCTTTGCGGCATAATCGCGGGCGCGCTTGGTGCTGCCGATATCGGTTGCTACAACAACCAGGTCCTCCAGGTTTTTCTGCTTGAAATAACTGCTGATGATTCCGATAGCAGTCAGTTCATCCACCGGGATATTGAAAAAGCCCTGGATCTGGGCGGCATGCAGGTCTACCGTTAAAATGCGGTTTGCTCCGGCGACCGTCAAAAGGTCTGCCACCAGCCTGGCAGTAATCGGCACTCTCGGCTGGTCTTTTTTATCGGTACGGCTGTAGCCGTAGTAGGATACGACAGCGGTAATGCGGCCGGCGGAAGCCCTCTTCAAGGCATCTATCATTATTAAAAGCTCCACCAGACTCTGGTTGACGGGGGAGCTTATCGGTTGTACCACGAACGTATCACGGGAACGAACGTTTTCCAGTATGCGTACGAAAGTATTTTCGTTGCTGAACTGCATTACTTCGCATTTTCCCAGCGGTATATCAAGATATTCGACAACGGCTTTAGCTAAGTCGGGGTTAGCATTGCCTGTAAATACCTTCAGTTCATCCATAGAAATCCCCCTAAACATTATCCTTATAATCCTTCAGTTTATTTATCGATTCCCGGAACCGAAAATTTTTTGCACAGCTCGATTACTTCAGCTTTTACCTGTGCCTGTAATTCGGTATCGTCGATATTATTGATTACTTTCATTATCATAGCGGCAACGAGTTTCATTTCTTCGGTGCCGAATCCGCGTGATGTTACGGCGGCGGTTCCCAGCCGCATGCCTCCCGGAATGCGAGCCGTAGATGTCGTATCAAAGGGCACGGTGTTGCGGTTGACCACGATAGCGGCGCGTCCCAGCGCTTCTTCGGCTTGCTTACCGTTGACCCCGCTGCCGCATAAATCCACCAGGATAAGATGATTATCCGTTCCGCCGGAAACCAGTCTCAATCCCATTCTCTTCAGCTCTGTTGCCAGAGTGAGCGTATTATCGATAATCGCTTTTTGATAACGGTAGAATTCAGGCTGCATGGCTTCTTTAAAAGCTACCGCCTTGGCGGCGATAACATGCATCAAAGGTCCGCCCTGGCTTCTAGGAAATACCGCCGAATCGATTGCCCTGGCAAGTTCTGCGGTGCACAGGATGAAACCGCCCCTCGGGCCCCTGAGTGTTTTATGCGTGGTAGATGTTACCACCTGCGCGTAGGGAACCGGGGAGGGATGCAACCCGGCAGCCACCAGTCCGGCGATATGCGCCATATCCGCCATCAGGATTGCGCCGATTTTGTCAGCGATATATCTGAAGCGCTCGAAATCTATAATCCTCGGATAAGCGCTGGAGCCGGTGATTATCATCTTCGGTTTATGCTCCAAAGCCAGTTTTTCGACTTCAACGTAATCGATACGCTCTGTTTCAGGGTTTAATCCGTAGGGTACGATGTTATAGTATTTGCCCGAAAAGTTGACCGGCGCCCCGTGCGTTAAATGGCCTCCGTGAGAGAGATTCATTCCCATTACGGTATCACCGGGGTTTACCAGGGCAAAATAAACTGCCATATTTGCCTGAGCCCCGCTGTGCGGCTGCACATTGGCATGTTCGGCACGGAAAAGTTCTTTGGCGCGCTCGATGGCGATCGTTTCTATGATATCCACATCTTCGCAACCACCGTAATAGCGTTTGCCAGGATATCCTTCGGCATATTTATTTGTTAAGAAAGTTCCCTGTGCTTCGAGCACGGCTTTGCTGGCGTAGTTTTCGGAAGCAATCAGGTTTATCGTCTCACGCTGACGTTTTTTCTCCAGTTCGATAGCCTGACTGATTTCCGGGTCGTTTTGGTTTAAAGAGCTCATAAATCTCCTTCCTGGGGGATGAAATGAATATAATTAATTGTACTATTGTTCCGATTGCTTATCAACCTGAACCGCTTCGGAATTGTCAACTATTTGCGAAGAAATATTATCCTGCGAGGCGGGTAAAAGTTCTGTGGTTATACCGGCATTATCAGAATTTGCAGGAATCGGTTTTCTAAAGATACCCATATTCCAGGCGGTGTAAACCAGTAGTATCAAGCATAGGGGAAGGGACAGCCATAATTTCATAGGAGAAAGCACGATGAAAGCGGCTGTATGACCGGTAAGCCATATCAATACCGTCCATTTCCCGATAGTATGATTATTTAATTTTTCCATTACGATTGCCATTGCCATAGCTACCGCACCGATGGCCGGATAGAAATAGAAATAATAGGTCAGACGGTCGGTAATCAATACGATCGGTATCCACATCAGGTAAGTTCCGACGAACCATAACATACTGAAGAAGCTCTGTCTTTCGCCCCTTATAAAGCGATAAATCAGGTAGCCGTAAACAGGAATAATCGTATACATCAGCGTCGGGTTAATCAGTCCCTGCCATCTTATGACATCCGTTCCAAAGAATATCGGGTCCTGGGGAACGAAAATCCACAGCCATGGGTAGGCTTCCCATCCGCCGGCATAATTCTCGAAGGTCAATTCCCCGGCTCCCGACATCATGTCCATAAAATCGGTAAACGGGTTAATCAATTTCATATAGATTATCGAATCACAGACAAACAAGCCGGCGAAGAAAACAATCGGCACCATGTATATCGAAAGCAGGAAACGCAGCGGCTTGCGGTGTCCGGCAAACAGCCAGTGCAGACCGATTACGACGCATCCGAGAGCACCAGTCATCTTGCAAAGCATCGATAACCCGAGGCAGCCGCAGGCAAGGAAAAATTTGTCTTTAAGGTAAAGCCAGAAAGCTAAAAGCATAAAGAACAGGCTGTAAACATCCAGCATATCGACGCTTGAAATCAGGAAGTTGAGATTTTCAAGCGCCAGCAGGAAGGTTGCCAGAGTGGAAACCATTACCGATAGTTTCAACTTCCGGCAAATCAAAAAGAGCAGGAACACGTTGGCTATCCCGAAAAGGATAGGCGGAAGACGCCAACCGATGGGATTATCACCGAAAAGCTGGATGCCGCCGACAATAATCAGCTTGGCGAGCGGAGGATGTTCGGGGCGGTCGGTGGTATGGCTGTCGATAATGTTCTGGGCGTCTTTAATATAGTATGTTTCATCGAAAATGTACCCGTCCGCAGGCTGTGTAATCACGCTCAAATGCATTACAAGCGAAAACAGGATTATTAAAAATAACCCGCAATACTGCCAGTTGATGAACTTGAAGAATGCACTTTTTATTTTTTCCATGTCAAAAAATTGTTTACCAGATAATTCCAAAGGAAGGCCACGATGATACCTATTAGTACGGATACAAGGTCATAAACACCGAAGACAACGGCAAACAGATTGGCTACGCCTATCTGTATCAATCCTCCTACGAGGCATATCAGGTTGAAATTGACCAGGCGTTTTAAAAAGCCGACGACTCCTCCCGAATTACGGTCGGAAAAGGTAAAGAAGTTATTCAACGTAAAGTTTGAAAGTATGGCTGTTTCTATGCTTATGATGAGCGCCAAGTTCCCCGAAAGTATGCCGCTCGATGTATCATCAATGGAGGTGAATCCGGCAAAGCGAGTCAATATCCAGTACAATCCGTAGTTAACGATGACTCCGCTGCCGCCTACCAGACAGAACTTGATAAACCGCACCAATTCCCCGGTGCGCTGCATCAGGCTGTAAATATGCTTCAGGTAATCCAGTTGCTGTTTTGTATTTAGCTTGCTTTCGCCGCGGCTGCGCGTGACGAACATAAAGGGCACTTCGACAGCCGATTTCCATTTCCCCAGCATCAGAATTTCGAGCAGAATCTTAAACCCGGAGGGGTTCAGTTTTGCTTTTTTGACCACATCTCTTTTAATAACGAAGAAACCCGACATCGGGTCCTTGATTTTTCTGGTTGAAGGCAGGAACACGTGTGATATAAAAGCTGCTCCCTTCGACATTATCCGGCGCAGCAGGCTCCACCCCTCGCAGCCGCCTCCCTTGATATACCGGGAACCGATGGCGATATCGGCGCCGTCATCGATAGCTTTTATCAGCGACGGAACGACTTCCGGAGGATGCTGCAAATCGGCATCCATGACAACGATTGTATCGCTCGAAGCATATTCGAAACCGTCCACAACCGCCGACGCCAGTCCTTTTTTATCGCGCCTGACAATTATTTTAACGGGGAATTTTGCGGAGAGAGATTTTACTAGTTCCTCGGTGCCGTCCCTGCTGTTATCGTCCATTACGATTATTTCATATTTATAACCTGAAAGGGCGGCGGATAGTCTGGTTACCAGCGGTTCGATATTATCTTTTTCTTTATAGGTCGGGATGACCAGTGAAATATTATTATTCATTATATAATCGTTTCATGCATACTTTTTCAGGATTCTGTTTATTCTATCACAAAGATATATTTAAAAAAACAACAGTATAGCTTATCATAAATCAGGCACCGGTTTTTGACTCACCAGGATTTTAGTGTTAGACTAGCAATCTGGTACAATATTAAAACGAAATTATCGAGCTGGAGATAGCCTTTTTATGGAAGACTTGAGAACAAGCATATTAAGTTTTTTACGCGAACCGAAGCAGTTGATTCTGCCGGACAGCCAGGAGCCTTACAATTGCTCCGATGAAAAGCGGGCCGAATTCTGGGATATCGTCGCCAACCTGTCAAAGGACGAATCGCTAAAGGAACATTACATGGGTTCCATAATGATTCTGGAGAAAGGGCTTTTTTGTACCTATGAAATACCCAAGCTGGTATTAATCGATGGGCAGCAGCGCCTGGTGACTCTCCATTTACTGCTGGCGGCGCTGGCAAAGGTTGCCGGAAAAAATAATGACGGTAACAGCGAACTTTCGCGTAATTATTTTTACGACAACTATTTTACGAATAATACCCTGAATAAAGACGAAGACAGCGATCAACTCTATTACAAAATTGTGCTTTCTTCGCTGGACAACAAGATTTACAGGCGGCTTGTCGAGGGGAACGACGATTTGCCCCTTCCTTCACAGCATCCGATGGTACAGACTTTCCGCTTCTTTGAAAAGGCGATTAGCGAAAGCGGCATATCGCCTGCCGATATCTATAAGGGAATCGCTAAAATAACCGTAATTGGAATCTCTACCGACAGGTATTATGAAAATCCGCAGTTCATATACGAGACACTGATGGAGTCGAAACTGACACTCGAACAGGCGAAACTGCTTTTAAAGTGGCTTTCCTGCCTGCTGTCTGTTTCATGTATTCCCGAGCGAACGCCTGCAAAGTGCTAGGCTGATTTGCGGTAATTAACCGAATCCCTTTTTAGTGACTGGTACAGACGAGGCGTCTGTTATGCAATCTGTAAACCGGGTTCCGGGGGGCAATTCGTAAAAACCGAATCCACCTTAATAACTCCGACAGCCGGAATATCCATATTTATCTGCTCTTTAATGCGTTTGGCGTACATGTCGTAAATCTCGCCCTCGGTTTCAAAGCCCTGGAATGTCCCTTTTATCT
>CAZGVH010000068.1:0-5768 GCA_964528955.1 uncultured Dehalococcoidales bacterium
AAACTGTTCGGCGGCAACACCCTCAAGTGGATAGACGAGTTCGCCTATATCACTGCCAGCCAGGAATTCCCCGGCAATAACTTTCTTACGATCGCGTTGGATAACGTCGTTTTCAGGAAAGCGGTGGAACTAGGCGAGATCATGCGCTTTGTGATTACTCTTAATTACCTCGGACGCACCTCGGTACAGTACAACGTCCGCACGTTCGGCACCCGGGAAAACGGAAATGTGGACGAAGTCCTCTTCGAAACCAGGATAACATTTGTGGCAGTAGATGAGAACGACAAAAAAACGCCGATTAAAACGCGCACGGGGTAGCAATTATTTTACGAAACAAAAGTGCTTCCGCAATTCGGCAGGAGCACGTTATTTCTGATTGTCTATTTGTTTATTGTTCAAGAAGACCCCTCCGGCATCTATGTTGTTACAACATGTCGGGATACTTTCTGTTTATTTAGCAACAAATACACTGAGATTATAGGGGTAGCCTGTGGCAATAAAAGCGATATCTGGTTATGGATGGGGTTGAGAGAATAGAAAAGTCCTGTATATTTTTTGCTTTCTCTATTGTTATCCTGTTCTGAGTATCTTAAAATTCTTTTATGGATATTAATACAGATGTAATTATCAGCCTTAATAAAACCGATATAAAAAGGTCTGCGCAGACATTGGCAAATGCATTTTATAATACACCTTTGCGAATTTACACATTACCTGGTGAAAAAAACAGATACCTGAAATTACCATATTTACATGAAATATCGGTTCGCTATGCCTTAAGATACGGGAAGGTTTACACAACTTCCAGCAGGATTGAGGGAGTTGCTGTCTGGATGCCGCCCGGAGAATGGGAAGTATCGCTTCGCAAGGCTTTTCTTTCCGGGACAATTATTCCCGCGTTCATGGTTGGATTGAAAACGGAGTTTATAATTGCCCGGCTGCACAGTTACATGGATGAAAAACATCGCTTACTCGCACCTTTTCCCCACTGGTATCTTGCCCAGTTGGGAGTTGACCCGGTCTATCAAAAACAGGGCTATGCCGGCAGACTTCTGCGTGGAATGTTTGAAAAAACAGATGCCGAAGGAACGCCCTGTTATCTGGAAACGGATTCTGAGAGTACCATACCAATGTACATGCACTTCGGTTTCGAGATTATAGATAAATTTACTCTGACCGGGACGGACATTACGATATGTGCGATGTTGAGGGTGAATCAATAGATCGTATATTTACAATCTCGGTAAACTACGGATTCGCTAAAGAAGTCCTCTTCGAAACCGTGATTACCTTTGTGGCTGTGGATGAGAACGACAAAAAAACACCATAAAGACCGGCACGGGGTAGGGGTGATTGTAAATCTGTTTTTTTGAAAATCAATATACCGGTAACAAATATAGAGATTTACGGTTCGAATTGATACGAATATAGAGTACAGCCTTGACAAGTTCAACTTGATTGCTATAATAAATAGTCAAACGCTATCTTAGACAATCTCCGGTTGCTGTGGTATTTTAACCGCCGATATATTCCGGGATATTAACGTGATTATTCGAAATTAAATTTATATTAATATGAACTATGGAGGAATAATATGACACCTGAAATGATAGAAAAATTATGGGCAAGATGCGGAGGAAAATGCGAATGTCTGAAAGCGGCGCATAATCATCCCGGCGGTAAATGTAGCAAGGTGCTGGTAAGGGAGATGTTGGATAAATCCGGAGAAGGTGGCTGGAAGATCTGCAAAATGTTCGTGGCCGGCGGTGAAAATATAAATGCCTATTTAGTTTATTGCGATGAATGTTTCCAGCAGCTACCCAGCATACTTAAAAAAGAAGACCGCTTTGGTGCATAACTATCAGTCATAGTGAACCGGATAAAAATAGACTATTAATCGTAAACTGAAAATATAAAAAGCCCCCGAAATCTTCAAAAAATCGGGGGCTTGTCAATTCTATCACCCCTTTTTATTGACAGCTTTTCCCGGCCATCGATTCCGTCTCGATATAAATGCGCAGGCACTCCGGATAGGCGCTCTGGATATTTTTCTCGATGCGGTGAATCGATTCGTGCACCTGCTCCGCCGAGCTTCCCGGTTTAAAACAAACGCCGAGGTTTAAAAGCAAGTCGTGCGGCCCCATATACATCGTCAATATCTCAGCAACATTCTCTACCTGCGGGTCGGATTCGATACGTTTTCTCATATCTTCAAGCGTTGCGGCATCGACCCCTTCGCCTAAAAGCAGGCTCTTGGTCTCGAAGGCAAGTATGAAAGCCACACTCATCAGCAGCAGTCCGATTAACATGGAAGCGACGCCGTCCAGATACGGATTGCCGAGCATATGTCCGAAGAATATCCCCAGGAAGGCAAAAATCAGGCCCAACAGGGCAGCGCTGTCTTCCAGCACTACGGTATAGGTAGTGGGGTCTTTGGCTCCCTTGATATACTCCCAGGCCCTCTTTCTGCCCTTAGACTTGCGGAACTCCCTGACGGCTACCGAGAAAGACCAGCTCTCGATGACGGCGGCAAGCGCTAAAACGATATAGTTTATCGTCGGGTCATACATTTCGCCACCTGGGGCTACATGCCTGATATGCGAAATACCTTCGTATAAAGACAAGCCGCCGCCGATGCCGAAGATGGAAATCGAGACTACCAGCGTCCAGAAATAGAGCGCCTTACCGTATCCGAACGGGTGCACGGCATCCGCCGGCTTTTTGGCGCGCTTCATACCATGTAAAAGCAAACCGCCGTTGCCGGTATCTACCAGTGAATGGATGCCTTCCGATATCATTGCCGAAGACCCGGTGATAATAGCCGCTATGAATTTGATAACGGCGATCGCCAGGTTGCCGATAACCGCTGCCACTACCGCCACTTTAGAACCGCTATGACCTGCCATTTTTTCTCCTTGTTAAAGACGGTATGATGTGTCGAATTAATAAATACCGTCCATTAAAAAACAGTAATTATAGAATAAAAATAATATCACTTTGGCGGATTTGTGTCATCCCGGTTGATATTGGAACAGTCGGTTTCGATGGGAATCCTTTCCCGGTTTTCCCATTATTTGAAGGGTGATGTTTCAGGCAGGATGCTGTCCCGCTTTCGTTAACCCTGTTTTCCTGTCCAGATTGAACATGATATTCATATTCTCGATGCCGACCTGCGCTCCGCCTTTCCCGATACTATCCAGCACGCTGAAAACCACAATACGTTTTCGTGTCTCGTCCACCTCACAGCCGATGAAGCAGTAGTTGGTACCGGTTATCGAACTGACCCAGGGATAGGGTTTATATTGATAGGACACATTATCCTCTTCAGGTAAATCGTATATTTTAACGAATGGAGCGTCTTTATAAAAATCTCGGTAAACAGAGAGCACTTCATCACGGCTGAACGGTTGCGTCCAGCGCGTATCGCAGATATTCAGAATACCCCTGGTGATAGGAACATATACAGGAGTAAAGTTGATGAAAACCTGTCTTCCGGCAATTGCGGAAAGTTCCTGCTCCATTTCGAAGGTATGGCGGTGGTTCACCACGTTGTAGGGTATCAGGTTGTTGGCGATTTCCGGGTGATGCGTCGGTCTCGATAATTCCGCTCCGGCACCGGTGGTGCCTGACAATCCGCTGACAGTAATTCTCTCGGTATCTATCAAATTCATTTTTATCAGCGGAGCCAATCCGAGAATTGCTGCCGAGGCATAACAGCCGGGGTTGGCGATTAACCTGGCTTTTTTAATCTCTTCAAAATGGAATTCGTTGACGCCGTAAACCGCTTCCCCGACCAGTTCCCAATCCGTATGCTGTTGTTTGTATACCTTCTCCCAGGTTTCGCGGTTTTTCAAACGGAAAGCGGCTCCCAGGTCAATTACTTTAGTGCCCTGTTCCAGCCATTTGCGCGCGTATCTGATGGATTCCCCGGTCGGCAGAGCCAGAAAGACGACATCGCACGGCGTGGTGTCATCGGGATGAACGATTTTGACATCCATTCCGTAAAGATTGGGATGGTATTCGCCTATTTCGCCTCCGCTCCTGGCGGTAACCCAGGCTATTTCTACTTCCGGGTGTTCCAAAAGTATGCGCAGTACTTCGCCCCCCATATATCCGCTGCCGCCGAAAATACCTGCTTTTATCATAGTCTATCCTCCGGAAGGTGGTAATCTGTAAGATGTTTATATGATATACGAAACAGTTGTCGCAGTAAATGAGATATGTAATTTTTAATGTTAGAAGATAATGATATGTTTTGAAAAAGACTTCACATATAGTACTTAACGATAAGATGCGAACTGCAATCGTAATCAGGTATAATATATATTGATAATTTTGTTGGTTAAGGGGAAAAAGTGAGAAAACTACTCGAAAAAAGTAACTACCTTGTCCTCGTAGCGGTTTTTTCTTCGTTACTGGCATCTGTGGCTGCGTTCGTGTGGGGGGCGGTCAAATCGGTTAAGGTTATTATCGATATCATCAGACATATCGGTTCGGAATCCAATTTTATCGTGCCCCTGATTGAAGTAATGGACATCTTCCTGATAGCTACCGTCCTCTTTATCTTTGCGCTGGGTGTGTATGAGTTGTTCATCGGGAAATTGTCGCTGCCGGAATGGTTGGTAATTAGAAATCTCCACGACCTCAAGGTTAAACTGAGCAGCGTGGTCATTATGGTTATGGGCATTCACTTCCTGAAACACCTGGTCGAGTGGCAGGACCCCATGGGGACATTGCTCTTCGGTTTGAGTGTTGCGGTTGTATCGGCTGCCCTGATTGCATTCAGTTTTGTCGGTTCTAAAAACGAATAGTTTAAATAGCAGGTTAGCAAAAAGAAAAACCCCGATTGTCATTCTTCATCCCGGTTTATCGGGATGAAGAATCTAAGGGTTGTCGGATTGCATCCAGACTCTTCGTTTCACTCAGAGTGACAGCTTTCAGTTTTGGTATGATAAGTCTTTAGAGGATTAATGTGGTGTTCCTCAATCAGGTCGTATGCTTTTCAGGTATTCACTGAATTGTTCCAGGGCTTCCGGCATATTTTCCCGTCCGAAACCTAACCTGAAATGCCTGTCGTCATAATCATAAACGGACGATGGTAAAAGCATAATGCCGGCTTCTTTAACCACCTTCTGACAAAAATCCAAACTGCTTTGTGTTCCTTTTAACTTGGGAAAGGCAATAGTTCCCGCTTTCGGTTTATTCCATTCAAATAAATCCTTATGTTCAGAAAAGAAAGCATCCAACAAAGCTAAGTTTCTATTAATTCTGGACAGGTGTTTCCCGATAATTATATCTTTGTTTCTTAGAGCTATGAGCGATAGAATCTCGCTGGGAGCGCTGCTGCAAATTGTCGTGTAATCTTTAAAAGCAGCCATTCTGGAATATATACTCTTATCTTTAGTCACAAGCCAGCCGATCCTTGCCCCTGCCATACCGAAGATCTTTGACATACCGGATATGGAAACCGCCTTATCGTAGACCTCGCAGGCAGACGGCAGCCTGTCGTTGTGGTCATACTCTAAAAAGCGGTACATTTCGTCAGAAAGGATGTAAACGTTGTTTTTACTTGCTATATCTATAATCCTTTTAAAATCTGCTTTCGCCGGCAAATAGCCGGTTGGGTTATGGGGGAAGTTGAAAATAATCAGCTTTGTATTGGGTTTTATGTTCTCTTCGAGAAAGTCGGGGTTAAACCGCCAGCCGTTTGCTTCTTCTGGTTCCCATTTTGTGACTTTACAGCCAATTCCTTCGGCTATTTCGTACAG
>CAZGVH010000069.1:0-5737 GCA_964528955.1 uncultured Dehalococcoidales bacterium
GCCTGCTTTATTGGGACTGCCGCAGCCGATGATAGTTTTACAGATTATCAGGCTTGGAAAACGGGTTTCGTTTTTGGCATCTTTGATTGCACCGGCTATTGCATCGATATCGTTGCCATCGACAGGCCCGATAACCTGCCAGCCGTATGCCTTAAACCTGAGAGCGACATCCTCTTTAAAGGTAATATCGGTACTGCCTTCTATGGATATATCGTTATCGTCATATAAATAAATGATTTTGCCCAGTTGCAGGGTTCCGGCAAGCGAGGCGGCCTCGGAAGTAATTCCCTCCATCAAGTCTCCATCGGAAACAATAGCATAAGTATAATGGTCGATTACATTATATCCGGGGCGGTTATATTGCTCGGCCAGCCATTTTTCAGCTATAGCCATACCTATTCCGTTTGCAAATCCCTGCCCCAGCGGGCCCGTAGTCGCCTCTACACCGGGAGTCATCCCGTATTCCGGGTGCCCCGGGGTTTTACTGCCCCATTGCCTGAACTTCTTTAATTCATCGAAAGGCAAATCGTAGCCGGTTAAATGCAATAAAGAATACAGCATCGCGGAGGCATGCCCCGGTGATAGTATAAATCTGTCACGATTAATCCATTGAGGGTTCTGCGGGTTATGTTTTAAAAATCTGTCCCAGAGCGTATATGCCATCGCAGCCATCCCCATCGGCGCTCCCGGATGTCCCGAATTGGCTTTTTGAACAGCGTCTATTGAGAGTATACGGATAGTATTGATGCATAATTCGTCGATTGACATTTTCACTTCCTGAATCGGTAAAATATTTTATTAAACTATTTAAAATTCTATCCTAATAAAAGGTTGGCTTTCAAATTATGGCAATAATTAACCGTAAATCAACGGGTGTTGTCATCAGTTATTATCTTCTTTTTCTTTTAGTTGATGCATATAATCATCTTTACTATGTACAATCGATTCAGTACTGCTTTTTTGTATTATTTTTACGAATGCATCAACAATAACGGGGTCGAACTGTGTACCTGAACAGTTCTTGAGTTCGTCGATTGCTTCCTGCAGAGAAAGCTGTTTACGATAAGGCCTCATTGAAATCATGGCGTCATAAGCATCGGCAACCGACAATATTCTGGCTTCAATCGGAATTTTTTCACCGGTTAATCCTGAGGGATAGCCGGTTCCATCATAACGCTCATGATGATGCAGTATAGCCGGAACACAATTTACCAGGTCGATGACATGCTTTAATATTTCCGCTCCGATTTTCGGATGTTTCTGTATTAACTGGTTTTCCTCGCCGTCTAAAAAAGTATTCTTATTTAAAATGTAATCGGGGATGCCTATTTTCCCGATATCATGCAATAATCCGGCAGAACGTATGCAATCGACTTTATCATTCGAAAGATTCATACTTTCGGCGATTGCTATGGCGTATTCGCTGACTTTCCTCGAATGCCCGTATGTATAACTATCCTTGGCATCGACAGTTGCCGCAAGGGCATAGATAATGCTCAACGCCTTCGGATTCGACCTCAGCTCTGTTGAGATTAACTGCGTATCCTGCCGTTTTTGATTATCGGATGACATACAGGTGCGGTTTCTTCCCAGTTGTTTTGCCAGGTACAACGCTTCGTCTGCGCGCCCGATAATTTCCTCTTTCATAATGCCGTCGCTCGGCCAGTTGGAAACCCCCAAACTGATAGTAATCGGCATCGCTTTTAAACTGGACTTCGATTCGATGGTCTTCCTGATGCGTTCAGCGACTTTATACGCATCTTCGATCTGTGTTCCCGGTAAAATAACCGTAAATTCTTCTCCGCCGTAGCGGAAAGCCAGATCGATACCGCGAATTGAACTTGTAATATATTCCCCGACTTTTCTGAGAACGTTGTCACCTGCCAGATGCCCGTATATATCGTTATAGGATTTAAAAAGGTCTACATCCATCATTATAAGTGAAAAGGTACCGCCGAAACGCGTATTCCTGGTAATTTCCTGGTCCATTCTTTCATGGAAATGACGGTGATTATAAAGGCCCGTTAATTCATCGGTATTGGCTTTTATTTTCGCATGCGTATAGAGCTGGGCGTTTTCTATAATTATCCCGGCCTGATTGGCAATGTTGGAAATTAACTCTATATCCTGATATGACAGAATCGTTTTGTTTTTCTTTTTACCGAGCGTGAGTATACCGATTAATTTATCACGGCTTTTAAACGGAAAAAAGAGCCCTATATCCGAAGACAGGATTGTATCTTTTTCGGATTGCCATAATCCCCTTAATTCAGGGATAGCATCTATTTGCTCGGGGCTGATCGATTTCTCTTTTTTGTCCATCCATACAACAAAAGCACTATCGGCTTCAAAGGATATCTTTTTAAACCCGTTTCCCTGGGTACTATCCCCGTTCTCCGGGTATATAAATTGCGTTTCGAAGTTTCCTGTTTTGCTATCCTGAAGCATCAAACCGGCACCGGTAACATTTAATGCCTTGGAGATTGTAGGCAATATCTCTTTTGCCAGTTCATCGAGATTGAGGATATGACTCATTTTTTTATTAAAATTGAGGAGTTCCTGCCGGTAATCATAGGTCTTTCGATAAAACAGGTAGTCGACACCTTTTGAGACAAATTTTATTAAAGGCGCCGATGATAGAATAATGAATATATATATTATGGAAAGAATTATTACGATAACGAATAGAGGCAGGTGTATAAAAAAATCCGGGTTTATAAAAAACACTATAACAGTTATAGTAAAAAGAACACCTATTACTATTATATAGGTTAATAACTTCCTGAAAATCGTTTGTATATTTAATAAATTAAACTTAAAAATTGTATACGTGATAATAAGCGCATTTATAAGATTACCGATATGGTCGATCGGCAGTGTTTTTAATGCCGGTGTAAAAGGCGTAATATAACTGATAATTACCAGAAGGCTCCATCCTAGAATAAGGTATGAAGTACGGTTCCGGTCAGTCGGGTCAATCGAGTTTTTATACCGTTTATAAAGCATAACAATTGTCATTGAAAGGAAAGGAACCAGAATTGCCGCCAGAATATAATCCCAGTAATAAATATCATGATATAGCAAATTACCGATAAAATAGGCATCCTTTACCACATATCCGGTAAAAGACAGTATCAAAATAGTTAATACAATTGCATACCCGATATAAACACTGATATCGGCTTTCTTGTTATTATATGCACGAATGAAATGATAATAAGTAACCACTACCAGGGGAATGCAAGTAATAACCAGCCCGTTCCAGAACACAAGATAATCCGATGATGCAGAAGTGTTATGTAACAGCATTACTGCTGTAAAGCTCCAAATCATCGAAGCAAAAAGAAATAAGGCAAAAATTCTTTCGATGCGTTTTTTTACTTGAGGCAATACCGATAAATAGAGGACTATAAAAAACACACAACTAACTAGAGGTATGAGAGCCCATGCATTCACTACATAAATATCCTTTTATAGCTTAATTGAATGCTGAAAATTATATTTCAACAAATAATTATGGCTTTACAGCTACACTTTGTCAATAGAAATTAATAAGCGACGGATGATTACTACCCGCCGCTTATAAAATAACGATATTATTAATTTTGTTAATTAACGGAGCCGACCACCATTTCTCGGTCTACCAGGTCGAAATAGGTATAATAAGGTGCTTTGGGCATCTCCCTGCCGATGATTACATTTATCGCTTCGCTGACAGACTGAATAGCGGACAAACCGGCTCCTATACAGGTAGTCGGTATAATAGTAGTCTTTCCGCTGATGATATCGTCTATTATGCTTTTATCCTGAATATATTTCGGAACCACCGGAACAATTTTTTCAATAGGAACCCATAACTGAGCCGGGTCATCGACATTTACATCTACGGGAAGCCCGTTATATTCTTCCAGTGTAATGCCGTCGGGGGCGAAAACCACCGTGATAGCTCCGAATCCGATTGCCGTAGAAAAAAGATAGGGTATACCTCTTTTCCTGGCTTCTCTCTGCAGCATTATGGATTCCCGGAACAATCCGAAATCCATTACGTCCACTATCAGGTCGCTGCCGTCGACCAGGAACTCGACGTCTTTCTGCGATTTTATACCCGTTTTAGTAATAATTATATTGGCGTGCGGGTTGATATCTTTAATCTTCTCGTAAATTACTTCGGCTTTGTTTTGCCCCAGTGTTTTCATATCGGCGCCGAACTGCCTGTTGAAATTAGTGAGTTCCATATCTCCGGGGTCATTTATCTTCAGGTTGCAAACACCGATCCTTAATAATCTCTCGGCTGCCAGCCCCCCTACCCCGCCCAGCCCGGCAATAGCAATCCTGGCATTATGTATCTTTTCCTGCTCGCATTCGGTAAAAAGCCCGATATTGCGGCTGACCATTTCATTATAGTTATGATTCATATTCCGTACTCCGCACAATTACTTAACATTAAATATCTACGGTTATGCCTCGATTTTTTCCTTGGCAACCGGAGCCGCCTGTCTTACCAGCAGCGCATCCGGCTTCAGCAGGAAACGGATGGTATCCTGCGACGGGTTGATATGCCTCGGGCTCAGGTTGTCCAGCCCGGCGCCCATCGCCTGCTGTCTCAGCTTATAAGCCTTGAAAGAATTTTCCGGCAGCAGTGTGATCTGCAACGGCATCAAACCGGTAAAGGATTCCAGTTCGGAATACGGTTTATCCAGTTTCTTCAGTTCGTCATGTACCAGGCTTTCGATTTCTTTCGCGTTCAAATTCCTGTCCGTAGGCTCGATATAGATATGCAGCACCGGTTTTCCGTTAGTCTCTTTACTGGCAACCCAGTCGTTATAACCGATGCCGCAATTTTCGATGGCCTTCCAGATAACTTTTTCTGACAACCTGGTAAACCCTGCGATATCGATCTGGTCGTCGATCCTGGTGAGGAACTTCATCTGCGGGATATCGATATTCAATTTTTCATTTCTGGTAGCGGTAATGTTTATCAGGTGACCCAACCTGTAGCGCATGAACGGCCCGCCGTGCAGGCTGCTTATCACCAGTTCATATTTACCGGGAATTACTTCATCGAGAAGCACTGTCCTGGGCTGATATGTCGAATCTTCGATCGATTTATTTACTTCATCCTCGGGAATAAATTCGAAGAAGTTGAGGTTGGGGATAAAGGTCAAGCCCTCGTAATCCCATGTCTGCATGGCGATAAATATAGCTTCGGTGCAACCATGGAATTCCAGCGGGTATCTGCCCCACATCTCCTTGATTTTTTCACGGTAGACCGAGCCGTCGATTCCGAAAGACACCATCCCCTTCAGCTTCCAGACATCCCTGGGCAGCATGCGGCGGCGCGCCAGTTTGCTTTTGACAATACCCTTCAATAACCTCGCTGATTTTTTCGGATTTTTAAGCAGAGCCTTAACACTTGTTTTACTGCTGCCTTTCCGTCCGAAGCGTTCGCCGATGGCCACATTTACGCTCGACATTCCGATGCAAAGGTCGAGCCCTCTTTCCAGAGCCAGCTCAAAACCGTACTTGATTCTTTCTTCGAAGGAAATAGTTTCGGCTTCAACTATGGGAGGCAATACGTCAAACAATTCATTGGGGAAAGCGCGTGTCATGGTGCCGGTGGTATAAGGAGGAGGCGCCATGCCGTAGAAAACCTTGTCCATGCCTTTCAGGTTTATCTCACCCTTGCCGTTGCAGGTCGATAAAATCATCATGGCAAAAATGATGCCTTCTACCTGGT
>CAZGVH010000070.1:0-5672 GCA_964528955.1 uncultured Dehalococcoidales bacterium
TAAGCTCGCACCAGATAGAATGCGATGTTTCGAATACGCTTTTCCTGGGAGAGTTATCTTTGGACGGCAGCCTGCGGCATACCAACGGAATATTATCGATGGTGGCATTAGCCTGTCAAAACGGATTCAAAAACATCGTCGTTCCCGAAGCCGACTCCAGAGAAGCAGCGCTGGTTGAAGGCGCTAATATACTGCCCTTTTCTACGCTTGCCAAACTGGTAAGTTATTTACTAGGAGAAAGCCCGGCGCCCCGATGCCAGAAAAGCGAAAAGTCGATTACCAACATGAATACCTCTAATGAATCACTGGTGGATTTTGCCCACATTAAAGGACAGGAACACGTTAAGCGGGCATTGGAAGTTGCCGCCGCAGGCGGTCATAATATAGTAATGTTCGGTCCGCCGGGAAGCGGCAAAACACTTTTGGCACGTTCTCTGCCGGGTATTCTGCCTCCGATGACCAACGAGGAAGCGCTCGAAGTTACCCGAATATACAGCGCCAGCGGATTACTGCCGCCGGAAACTCCCATGATATACAATCGCCCGTTCCGCGCCCCTCATTATACTATTTCCGATGCCGGATTGGTTGGAGGAGGACATTTTCCAAAACCGGGTGAAATCAGTTTAAGCCACCGCGGCGTATTGTTCCTGGATGAACTGCCGGAATTCGGGCAATCATTACTGGAAGTTTTAAGACAACCGCTCGAAGATAAAATAGTTACCATCAGCCGCGCCAGAGGCAGCCTGACATTCCCCGCCAATTTTATGCTGGTGGGCGCAATGAACCCCTGCCCATGCGGTTATTACGGAGACCCCTATCGGCCATGCACCTGTAGCCCGGGGCTGGTATCCCGCTACCAGAAACGTATCAGCGGACCGTTTCTCGACAGGATGGATATTTTTATAGAAGTACCGCATATCGACTATGAAAAACTGGCGGATGACAGGCTGAGTGAAAAATCGGAAGTGGTACAGCAAAGGGTTGCCGCTGCCAGGGAAATTCAACGGCAACGCTTCTCAGGCTCTACACTGGCAGCCAACAGCGAAATGACGCCGGTCGAAGTGCGCAGCTTCTGCCAGACAGATGAATCGGCACAAAGTCTTTTAAAAGCCGCTATGAAACAGATGAGCCTATCTGCCAGAGCTTTTCATCGCATATTAAAGCTTTCAAGGACAATAGCGGATATCGAAAAAAGTGATATAATAAGAGCTAACCATATCGCCGAGGCTATACAATATAGGCCGAGGCGATCTGTATGAAGACGGAAGTGAGTTATTATGACAGCAAAAAAGGAATCCAGAGGACACTGGCTTATTAGAAACCTGAGAAACAATTTCCTGGCCGGCTTCCTGGTCGTAATTCCTCTTGCCGTCGCTATTTATGTAATAGTCTGGCTTTTTCTTAAGATCGACGATATCCTGCAGCCTGTAATTACCGATATAATAACCTATTTCAATCCGGAATATACCGAAATCAGGGGATTCGGATTTATTGCCGCGATACTCATAATATACATAGTCGGAGCCATAGCTAGCAATTACCTGGGAAAGAAAATCGTCTCTTTTTCCGAAAGACTGATCAACAGGGTGCCTATTCTCAAGCAATTATATAACGGTGTCAAACAGGTGGTAGAAGGGCTGTCAGGTGCCGGAATGAACAAAGCTGCTTTCAGAGAAGTGGTTTTCGTCGAGTTCCCCAGAAAAGGAATGACTACTCCCGCTTTTATAACTAATGAATTTAAAGGGGCATCAGGAGAAAAACTGTACGGAGTCTATATACCGACAGCGCCGATTCCAACATCCGGTTACTTTGAAATAGTAAATGAAGCCAATGTCATCCACACCAGCCTTTCTATAGACGAATGTATCAAAATGGTAGTTTCCGGAGGAATGATAATACCCGAATCGATTGTTTGCGGAAAAACACTGGTAACGGCTCCGGATGAAATAGCTCGAGCAATCAACTCATTTCAAGAGCCAGAAGATAAGCCCCATAATTAAAAGAACCAAACCTATTAAAGCAGCCGTGATACCGCCTACTTTAAAACCCCACGACTGGTTACTATCCGATTTGTGCTCCAGGTATTTGCGCACATCGACGCTGTTGGATATCGTGCTTAAGTAATCCTTTTCCTCTCTCGTTCCGATGATCAACAGAATTATTCCGGCAACCAAGAAAACGGCTCCGATAATCATCATGGGAATATATTCGGTTGAATCCATTTGCGAACACCTCACGTTTTGATACTATCTGCGGAGGAATTATACAATCTTTGGACGGGTGATTCAAGATTACCTGAAAACGCAAATAACCGTCCGGCATCATCCATCCGGACGGTCATTATTAAATACTGTTTTTGTTTACCGTTTATTTTAGCTGACTTCTACAGTGGCGCCGACTTCTTCCAGTTTAGCCTTGGCAGAAGCGGCTTCTTCCTTGCTGACGCCTTCCTTAACCAGCTTGGGGGCACCCTCTACCAGGTCTTTAGATTCTTTCAGACCCAGCTGAGTCAATTCACGGACAACCCTGATAACATTGATCTTGTTGGCACCGGCCGCCTTAAGGGTTACATTAAATTCGGTCTTCTCTTCTTCTGCTTTGGCACCACCGGCAGCCGGAGCAGCAGCAACTGCAGCCATCATGGGAGCAGCGGCGCTGACACCGAATTCTTCCTCGAGAGCTTTAACCAGCTTGGATAACTCCAGGACAGTCATATTCTTAACAATATCGATTACCTGCTGAATTTTATCTTCCATTTTAATTTTTCCTTCCTTTTTTACCAGTTTTTATTTATATTTGATAATTATTTGCCTTCTAATTTGTCTGCCCTGGCCTGCAAAACGGTAACCAGTCCTCTCATAGGCGCAGCGCATACATTGACAAAGCCGGATATTGGCCCCTGCATGGCGCCCAGAACCTGGGCAACCAGGACTTCTTTTGCCGGTATCGTAGCAAGTGTCTTTACATCTTCTGCGGACAATAACTGGTCGCCGATAAAACCGCCCATGATCTTCAACGGGGTTTCCGAAGCATCAATAAACCCGGTTAATGCTTTCGCCGGCTCGACTTCATCCCCGTAACCGAAAGCAATTGCCATCGGACCGTTGAGACTACCTTTGAGGAATCCCTTGTTCGTTTTGTCGGCAGCAAAACGGGCTAACGTATTTTTTACTACCATATAATCGATACCGGATTCACCAAGCTTGCGTCTCAAAGCAGTAAGATCGGCATTCTTCATTCCCAGATACTCTGTCAAAACACCTGATTTACATCTGGACATAGCATCCTGAATCTCTGAAATGATTACTTCTTTTTCCGATTTTTTCAACCTTATCACCTCCTGTTAAGCAAAATAAAAAAGTCCTTGAACCTGTGCGGCAAGGACTTAGATAAAAACAATTTGTTCTCTATCATGCCCTCAATCCTCGGCAGGTATATTTAAGCCCATCAAGGGCACCCGCTGTCTCTGGATGAGACTGGCGTAATTTTTATAAAATTATTAATTTACTGTTTATACAACAGCATTCATTGCTGTTTTAAGGTCCAACTTAATACCGGGACCCATGGTTGTCGCTATGTAAGCGCTCTTTATATACTGTCCCTTGGCGCCAACCGGTTTTGCTTTGATTATTGCTTCAACTACCGACATCAGGTTCTCATGCAATTGAGCAGCTTCAAAACTCATCTTTCCAAGCGGCAGATGAATAATTGCATTACGGTCGAGTTTAAACTCTACGCGCCCTTTGCGTGCATCCTGAATAACCCTGGGCAGGTCTTCAGCGGCAACAACAGTACCCGATTTAGGATTGGGCATCAATCCTTTTCTGCCGAGTATTTTACCCAGCTTACCGACTTTCCCCATCATATCCGGTGTAGCAATAGCAGCATCGAAATCAAGCCATCCGCCTTCAATCTGTTTTACAATATCTTCGCTACCGACGTAATCGGCTCCGGCTGATGTAGCAATTTTTTCTGCTTCACCCTGCGCAAAAACCAGTACACGCACTTTCTTACCGAGTCCGTGCGGTAAAAGAGCGACTCCCCTGACTTGCTGTGTCGCATTTCTCGGGTCCACACCCATCTTTAAATGAAGTTCCAGCGTCTCATCGAATTTTGCGACAGCTGTCTTTTTTACCAATTCAACAGCTTCATCCGGATTATACGCCTTATCTTTTTCTATTAGACCGGCTGCTTCGTTATATTTTTTTCCTCGTTCTGCCATTTTACTCTATTCCAATCCCCATACTTCTTGCAGTACCTAAAACCGTTTGTTCGGCCCCTTCAATATCAATCGCATTTAAATCTTTCGCCTTAATCTGAGCAATCTCTCGAAGTTTCTCTTTTGATAACACCATCTTCGGCGCATGCCCCGTATTTCCTGCGCCCTTGGGAACACCAAGCGCCTTCTTTAATAAATCGGATGTCGGCGGAGTCTTGGTTATAAACTTATACGTTCTGTCGACATAGATGGTTATCTCAACAGGAATAATAGAACCGGCAAACTTGGAAGTTCGTTCGTTATATTCCTTGCAAAAACCCATTATATTGACACCGTGTTGACCCAACGCCGGACCAACAGGAGGGGCAGGATTGGCCTGACCGGCCGCTATCTGCAATTTAACTATTGCCTTTATTTTTTTCGCCACTTATTTCCTCCAGGAATACCTAAAAACCTTTAAAGCTTATCTACTTGTAGAAAATCCAGTTTAACGGGAGTCTCGCGTCCGAACAGGGAAAGCAGAACCTTTACCTTCCCCTTCTCCAGATCGATTTCATCAACGGTACCGATAAAATCGATAAACGGTCCGTCAATAACGCGAACGCTCTGTCCCTGTTTGAAGCCCACTTTAACCCTGGGAACTTCAGCTTCCATTTGCTTCATAATTTGCTTTACCTCGTTATCCTGAAGCGGGACGGGTTTATTACCGCCGCTTACAAACCCGGTCACTCCGGGCGTATTTCTTACAATGCTCCAGCTAAGGTCGTTCATTCTCATCTGAACCAGAATATAGCCGGGCAATATTTTGCGTGTTATAGTACGTCTTTGTCCGTTCTTAACCTCTACTTCTTCTTCGGTAGGAATTACAACCCTGAATATATCTTGATTGGCGTCCATCGAACCGATGCGCTGGTCAAGATTCTTTTTTACCCTTTCCTCGTAGCCCGAATAAGTATGGACAGCATACCACTTCTCTTGCTCCACAGCTACCTGCTCCCTTACCTGGGTCGAATTATCTATTTTAAACTCCTGTAATAAGTAATATTATTAACTAACCGGTAAATATTTTGTCAACAAGGAAACTGAATAAGGAATCTATCCCGCCAAGCACGAGACCGACGATAACTGCAACAAGCAAAACCAAACCAGTCAGATACATGGCTTCCCTTCTGGAAAGCCATGTAACCTTTTTCAGTTCGGCTATAACGTTACCAAAGAATTTAAACCTCTGCCCTTTCTTTTCAGCGGGCTGCGTCGTCTGAGCCATAAGTCATACCTCCTTACGGAAAGTACTACTTTACCTCCCTATGGAGCTGACTGGTACGACAACGAGGACAATATTTGTTCAATTCTAACCTTTGCGGGTCATTCCTCTTATTTTTTTCTGTCGTATAAGTTCTCTCCTTGCATTCGGTACATGCAAGATGAATTACATTACGAGCATCAGTCTTTT
>CAZGVH010000071.1:0-5634 GCA_964528955.1 uncultured Dehalococcoidales bacterium
ATAAAAAGTGACTAATTAAAGCTAATGGTGCCATGTATCGGACATTCCTAAACCGCGTGTCGCGAGTTCGACTCTCGCCAGGGGTACCACTTTTCGAAGCTAAAAAGCCCTCAGGAGACTAAAATTCCCGGGGGCTTTTTCTGTTTTTGCTAACGGATTATTTTATCTACGGCCTCAGCACGATCGTATCGGCATAAACCAATCGCCGCTGGTATAAAGCAGTCAGTCCGGAGATGTTGTAGACTTCGAATTCCTTGATGACCAGGCGATAGGTCTTCGTGTTATCCGGCAGGGTAATATCGCCCGCCCAGGTGGAAGTGCCGTCCAGCTCTTTTACATTCTGGTACTCAAGCGCTACCGGATTCCAGTTCACCGGCTCCCACGCCAGTTCTCCGGCTACTTCGGGGTCAAATCCTTCCCGTATTTTTTCCAGGCTGGCTTCGACTGCAGCATGCCCCTGGTAACCGCCGATCATGCTATAGCTCCGACCGCTGACCGTAATATGTCTCGCATTGGAAGCGGCAGCGCTGCGGGCGACACTGGCGAAACGGTCGGGTGCAAGCTGAATAAAATCTGCTAATACAACACGGGAAAGATGTACGTTATCCCTGCCGGGGTCTACCACAGTATCGGGTCCGGTCACCGCCTTCGATAGCGAATACGGCTGGTAACGCACCAGCGCCAGGCGTATAAACGGGTAATAGGTATTGCCGGCATCGATCTGCATATCGCAGTACCATAGTTTACGCTCGCTGTCGTAAGCCACTTCGTGCCCGGCGATATTTACCGCCAAATCTTCATCGGGAACCTCTTCCAATACCAGGCCGGTAGCTTTATACTCCTGTTTGGAGAGCTTGAAGGCATCCAGCGTCGGCAGGGCTGTTATCGGCCCTGAAAGGAAAACCGGGTCGAGACCCCACTGGGTAACGAACGGCTTTATTTTCTCGTGCTGCTCGTCATGTGCAATCGAGATACTGGAGGGACCCGGCCAGAGTACCACACCCAGCAGTTCGCCGTCGCCGGAGGTGTACCATGGTCTTTCCAGGTAAATCCTGAGGCCGCCGCCGGTACGCGTACTTTCGATAGTGTCATTTGCCTTGCCGCTCAGCCCGCTTTGCCATGAGAAGGTCGGCACGATATAGAGCAGCCTGGGCGCCGCCGGCCTTGCCGTGCTGAGGACATCCAGAGCAACCGGATTTTCCGTTTCGCGTGTAATCGGTTGCTCTACAAAGGTTATCTCCAGATCCGTATTCTGAGGAATAGCGCTCGATGCTTCGGAGGCCTTGGTGCGCCGTATGCTGCCGCCGGTATAATCCATTACATAATCCCCGGATTTGTTTCCGGCATCGTAAGGCTTAAAGCTGGCGGTATTGTCGGCCAGGCGTACCGTTTCAGAACCTTCCACCAGTCTTTCGCTCGAAAGGGCAAATGGGGTATCCGCACTCAGCTTCACATCTTTTAACCGCTTGCGGAAATATTCGGCAAAGCGGGTTGTGGCAATGGCAGAATAAGTCACTCTGCGGTATTTGGTATCGCCGAATTCATGCCTGCCGTGGATATAAATTTTATCTTCTTCCTCTCCCTCTTTAAAGGTCAGGTCGACCGGACAATCGAACGGTCTGGCATTGACCGTAAGCATCCTCGGGCCGGCTTCTCCCAGCGGGTCGACGTTCTCCGTCCAGTCGGCTATCATATCCAGCTTGACGGTGCTCTTGCGGCTGACTCTCATCCTGCGATCCTGCAGGTTGGCAAACGTCTGGCCGATACTGCGTGAAACGAAGATCTGGTCGAATTCCGGTGTCAGCAACGGCTGCCTTACGGCATGTACCAGGGTCAGGATACGGTAGGGCGTCAGCATCCAGTGCCTGCCCTCGACCGCCAGAACCAGAGAGGGATTTTCATCCTTCCCCGCTTCCATGATCCACTGTATCAATCCCATCTGCATGACGTCATCCTTGAACATCCCGGAAGCCAGTTTTACCCTGGCGACCTCCGCTTTGGGGAGCAGCACTTCGAGTACCCTGTCGCCTTCGTTAAAGTTGGCTTTAGGAATATCGTTTTCCGCCAACAACAGGCGGAAAGGCAGGGCATCGGGCCATTGTCTCCCTTCCGAATAGCCGAAGCTCACCGGAAAAGCTCCCGCCACTCCGGGAAGACCGTTGAATACGGCTTTACGCGAGAATAGATCCGGCAGATAGGGTAATTCGAGATTGTCTTCGTCCACATAGGGCAAATCGTGGTTGTCCACATCCGCTTTGCCGGTAATGACGCCGCTTTCCCGGGGAACGATCACGCTGTATGCATTTTTATCTACCAGACCGCTTGAAGAATCGTCAAAGAGGCGATGTTCCTCTGCCATCGATTGCGAAGTCTTGGGCGGCACGATATGGCGCTCGCTGACCGCCTCGAAAGGCGTATTGTAATTACTTCGGATGACGATATGGTTTTCCGATTCCCCCTCGGTAACCGCTTTGCGCATTACCGTCACCGGCGGAGGTACCGGCTCGAAGCGCCCGTACACCAGCGGTTCGCTGGCATGTTTATCGCCGGAGAGCGCTTTATCGCCCATTGCCAGCCGGTTTCCGGCCAGATCTACGGCTCTGGCCCTGAAACGATAGGTCGCGCCAAAGCGCAGCCTGGGAAGCGAACCCGGCACCGGTTTGAAGCTTACTCCCAGATCGAAATCGGGGTCTATCTCGCTGCCGCTATAAGCGGGTTTGCCGTCCGCATCGATGGTCTTGCCCGGCTGCGGAGTGGAGAGGCTCCACCCGCACCAATGGAAAAGGTCTTCCCCCTGGCGCAGGGTATCTGAGGAATCGTCGGCGGCAGAGGTAACCCCCTGCGATATCCAGCCTTCATCTTCATTTTTTTCTATAATTGCGGGTTCTGATTTCAGAAATTCGTAATTGCCGAGACGCCGGCACAAGGAGTGCCAGTTATTGGTGAGCGAATCCCACACATCGATGGCAAAACCGCGTGTAATATCTTCGGCATCGAGTGTTATATCATCACCGCCTTCCAGATTTCCGTTAAGTTCATCCTGCTTTACAAACGTCAGATGGGTCTGCTCGGCCTTGTTTATTCTGGCTACGGAAATGCCGGCGGCGCGCAGCGCCGGAACGGAAGAGGTATCGGGAGTATCCTCGGTCTTACGCAAACTGCGGGCAATATACAGGTTACCGGCAAAATTCAGCGCTTTTATAGCAGAACCGTTGACATCGATGTTGCATACTTCGTAGCGTTGTTTATCTTCGAACGGCAGCATTCCATCAACCATCTCGGGATTGCTGCTCCTGGGTAAGGCATAAAAAGCCTCCGCGCTGACATAACAGCGCGTCGCCATCTTCCTGCCCTGGTCGGGGACATCGACAGTAGTGACATCGGTTAATCTCGGCATCCAGGTTGCCAGCACCTGTACCGTGTTTTCGGCAGCCGTACGTAAAGGAACTGCTATCTCCAGGTCATAAACCAATCCCAGTCGCCTGAGCAGATACGGATAATCGCTTAAAATCGACAATGCCTTATGAAAATCGATGGATGGCGGCTTTATAGTTATCCGAGTCTTGGTAAACGGCTGATTGAAGAGCTTCGCCTGTATAAATGATTTGGTGATTTCATCCGGATCATCAATGCTTCCGGCCGAAATGAAACCCTTTCTTTTGAGTTCGTTCATGATTTCGGATGTCAACTGCTCTTCGTTAACATTCTCCCTGAAAGTAAGAGCCAGCGGACGGAAAGGCGCTCCCGAATTTTTTACCAGCCCGTCTGCCGATGGGAAATCCTCTCCCGATGCAGTAGCCAGGTTGACGTATTGCTGCTTGAAAAAGGACTGTATATTTTTCACCGGGAAGGACTGGATGGGCATAGCTTTAAAATCCTTCATTTCATACGGCTCGATGCGGGTATAATCGTCGAAAAGCGACCGCCACAGGTCGGAACTGGGTAAATCGCTGACTATGGTTGCCAGAATCGGGTTCCCGTTACCGAACTGCACATGGAAGAGAACATCCCGGCGGTCGTCAGTCGGGAACAGTGTACCCGGCCAATCGAGAAAATCGGGAAATGACGACAGAGTATCGTCTTTATTATCGGACTCCAGGCGGGGAGAGACGTAAACCGACAGCTTGAGCCTGGTTCCTTCCTTATATTGAACTGTTCCGTCGGGCAGGGCAGTCCACTTAATTGTCTGAGTTTTCATAGCTTATCTCCTTGTACCTTTGCCTAAACCATAACCTGGGCAAAAGCTTCGGTATATTCAACCCATTCTTCCTCGTTTATCAGGTCTTCGAAATTACCGCCTGTCGTAGCAGCCTTCAGCCTGGATTGTTTTCCATTCTCGGAACCTTTCGTAACAGCGGACAGCGGTTTACTGCTGCCGCCGCTATCGCCGCCGGCGATGCGCCGTTCAACCGAGAGCTGGACGCTGGCGCTGAAGAAGAGTATCTCAATCTTGACAGTTAACTTGGCCTGACCCCACAGCTCGTTGGGCGGCTTCTGGAAGGTAAGACCGAGATAGAATTCAATCGAAAGGGTTATCAGCCCCAGTATCTTGAGCGAACCGCCCAAGCGGATATAAGCTGTAAGACTGATGGTTTCATCCGGCTGTCCGACCTTTTCCATCACGAAGTAGATGCCGCCTACGATATAGACCTTGCCGGTGGCAACTCCGATATCGATTGCCATGCTGGCTCCGAATTCGAGTGCAGCTTCCAGCCGCTCCACCCCGTCCAGCCCCACTTCGATAGCAAAGAAACCGCCGCCGCCGATGGCAAAAACAGTTAACAGGAAAGGATTTTCTCTTTCACAGAAATTGAATCTTACCCTGGCCGCGTCGCCGGTAAACGGAATGGAGAGTTTGAAGCCCAGACTTATGTTTTGAATGGTAACGATACCGACCGTAATGGTGGGGATGGGCAGAGATAAACCGACGCTTACCCGCGTAGGGGTAATATCCAGGCTGAATCCCGAACCCAGTTTCGACATAAAGTCTTTCAGCGGGTTGACGAATTCCAGCTGCCCGGCAAATTCGGTCTCGTCGATATCGACATCGACATCGGGTTTTTTACCGGTTGTGACGGTAAATACTACTTTGGTAAAATGGAACTTCAGGAAAAGAAAACTTCCCGTACCGATCATATTGATCCAGAAATCACGCAGGTCGCCGGTGATATTGTATGTCGGCGTTCCGGGCGGGTCGATCGGGGTAACGAAGACGCCTTTCACCTCCAGAGTAGTAGAACTGGAAGGTTCGAAGATATGCAGCGGGTCGCCCTTCAAATCCGGATACCAGTCGAGGTGTGTTTCCACCGCCTGAGGCGGAAGTGTATTATCCCCCCCGGGGTAAACGACGTTGTTGGTTATGCGGGGAGTCTTACGCCCGTCGCCGAGGTTGGCAGCCCCGATTATTTCCGCCAGTAATATTCCACCCAGTATCTTGGCGCCGCTGAAAAATTGATTCGGGTCGAAGTTTGTAGGAATAGTATCTATCGGCCCGGACATAACACCCTTGTTGCGTGAAAGGCCGCTGATCTGCATATTGGGAGTTACCACCGCGCCGGATTTATCGCCCGACCCGTCGAAACTCAAACCGACATTTGCCTTCAGTTTTGCCCAGATATAAGCCGGGTTGGCTGA
>CAZGVH010000072.1:0-5512 GCA_964528955.1 uncultured Dehalococcoidales bacterium
TTTCACCTTCGACAACCGTTTCAACCTTCATTTTATTACCCTTTAGCCAGACTTTGCTGGTTTGGGACTCCATACCCCCACCGGTCATTACCATCTCGTAATAAACCGAGTTTATATTCTGTGCGTTCGCCAGTATATCATCGAGGCTTTCCCCTGTTGTGGACGATGATGTTTTTGTGGTTGTAGAAGATGAAGTTGTCGAGGTCGATGAGGTTGTTGACGATGAGGTTGAGGTGGTCGTCTTGGTAGAAGAAGATGACGTTGTCGAAGTTGTGGACGACGAAGAGGTTGTCGATGAAGATGTAGACGTGGTCGTCTGCGAGGAAGTAATAGACGTTTGCGAAGTCGTAGATGTGGTAGATTTTGTGGTCGAACTCGTTGTGTTTCCGCCGCCGCTACAGGCTGAAATAGCCAGAATTGCAACCAGTAAAAGGGTTGCTATCAATCCGAATTTCCTGAATTTCATAAAGCTCCTCCCATTTTTTGCACCTTATAAAGATATGAATAACACACTGTAAATTAAAGCCCCAAACAGGCTTAAAGTCAATAGCTCTTTTGTTGGGTCAGCGCACATTTTCCGGTCTCGCGACTCCAGAATGTACGGTTATTACCCCTTTGGCAGTAAGTTCTTTTTCATTATTTATCGATGAAAAGGGATAGACAACAATCCCTGACAGGTGTTACCATAACTTATTAATCGTTGCTTTTCGAATGATTGAGATCTAATTAATGAACCATATCGGAGGCATAAAATATGGAAGACTATGAGAAACTGGGAGTATTTTACCTCGGACGGCCGTACGACCTGGCTGAAAAGAAATCCCCGGGAGGCATGCTCTTGTACGATTCCAAAGACATGGTTACCCATGGTGTCTGTGTCGGCATGACAGGAAGCGGTAAAACCGGCCTCTGTATTTCATTATTGGAAGAAGCCGCTATGGATAATATTCCTGCTATAGCCATCGACCCGAAAGGCGATTTAACCAATCTTCTACTGACATTTCCGGATTTAAAAATGGATGATTTTTTGCCTTGGGTGAATGAAGACGATGCCCGCAAAAAAGGGCTTTCTGTCGAAGAATACGCCGAAAAACAGGCGAATCTGTGGAAGAACGGATTGGCTTCCTGGGGACAAAGCGGAGAGCGTATCGGTAGATTACGACAGTCGACCAATTTCACTATCTATACACCGGGAAGCTCTGCCGGAATACCTGTCTCGATCCTGAAATCGTTTGATGCCCCACCCCCGGAAATAATCGAGGATGAGGAATTATTCCGCGAGCGTATCAATACCACCGCTACCAGTTTATTGGGTATCATAGGCATTGATGCCGACCCCATCAAGAGCCGAGAGCATATTTTGATCTCTTCCCTGCTGGGTTTAGCCTGGAAAAATCAGCAGAATACCGATATCCCGACACTGATACAACAGATACAGACTCCTCCTTTCACCCGGATCGGTGTCATAGACCTGGATTCTTTTTATCCGGCAAAGGAAAGATTCGAATTAGCATTAGCGCTGAATAATTTGCTGGCGGCGCCCGGTTTCAACAACTGGCTGGAGGGTGAACCGCTGGATATCAATTCAATACTTTACACACCGGAAGGTAAACCTAAAATCTCCATTTTTTCGATCGCCCATCTAAATGACGCCGAGCGCATGTTCTTTGTTTCCCTGTTACTAAACCAGATACTGGGATGGATGCGGACTCTATCAGGAACCACCAGCCTGCGCGCTATCGTTTACATGGACGAGATCTTCGGTTTCTTCCCCCCGATTGCCAATCCACCGTCCAAAACACCGCTTCTAACCTTATTAAAACAAGCCCGGGCTTTCGGCATTGGTATATTACTGGCCACACAAAATCCGGTGGATCTGGATTATAAAGGTTTATCGAATACCGGTACCTGGTTCATCGGCAGATTGCAAACCGAAAGAGATAAAGCCCGGGTAATAGAAGGGCTGGAAGGGGTAGCCGCCACTACCGGAATGAAGTGGAACCGCGGGGAAATGGAAAAAACCATGGCAGGCTTAGGCAATCGTGTCTTTTTAATGAATAACGTGCACGATGATGCCCCGGTAGTCTTCGAAACGCGCTGGGCGATGTCGTATCTGAGAGGGCCACTGACACGCAGCCAGATTAAAATTTTGATGGACCCGATAAAAGAGGCAAGCAAGACAGTTTCTGCCGTCCAAAAACCGGCAATCCAGATGGCTGCTACTACAGCTGCGCCGAATATAATTAGAAAAAATCTCGGGGTTGAGACAGGGTCGCGGCCTATATTGCCGCCAAAACTAGCGCAGTATTTTATCCCCGTTCGCGGCAGTCAGCCGGCGGGACAAAATCTGTTTTACCAGCCTGTAATTATCAGCGCCGGCAGTATTCATTTCACGAATGCAAAAAGCGGCATAAATTCCATCAGGGATGTTCAATATCGAGTTCCTGTAACGGATAATCCGATTGCTGTGGATTGGGATACTGCCACAGAATTCGAATTTGGCTTGAACGACTTGGAACAAAACCCTGTTAGTTCAGCTATTTTTGGTAATCTACCGGCAATTGCGATGAAAAGCGAGAGTTATACTTTTTGGAATAAGGATTTTGCCGGCTGGCTATACAGAATGCAGAAGCTGGATATATGGCAAAGTCCGGCTACAAAAGAGTTTTCCAAAGTCGACGAGTCGGAACGTGATTTCCGCATCAGATTGCAACAGCAGGCACGGGAACATCGCGACGAAGCCAGTGAAAAATTAAGGCTTAAATACGCCCCCAAATTTGCCAGTCTGCAAGAGCAGTTGCGGCGTGCCCAAGCAGCTGTCGATCGTGAAAAGGAACAGGCAAAACAGCAAAAAATGCAAACCGCACTGTCTTTCGGTACAACCGTCCTGGGAGGATTTTTGGGACGCAAGGTTCTCAGTAGCGGGAATCTTGGCAGGGCAAAATCGACCATAAGCGGGGTCAGCCGTTCCAGAAAGGAAGCGCAGGATGTAAAACGCGCGGCAGATACTGTCGAGTCCCTTCAGTCCAGACTTGAGCAACTGGAAGCCGATTTTAAACTTGATACAGCGGCGCTGGAAACCAAAATGGACCCATTAACAGAGCAACTGGAGCAGATCTCCGTGCGTCCAATAAAAGCGAACATTTCGGTTAAACTACTGGCACTAGGCTGGTTGCCCTACTGGCGGGGGGACGATGATAAATTAACGCCGGCGTGGTAGATAACTAATCCTGAATCGCTGGTAATAAGACAGGTTTCAAAATCCGTCGAGATATTGTAATAGAACAGGTAGTAATAATTATATGAAAATCACCCGGAATTGCCTGAAGATACTTTATACCGGCCTGATAGCGATTTGTCTGCTTACCGGTGCAGCCGGATGTATCTACCCGACCGATGATAATACTTACTCTACCCTATCTTCGTCTTCACAATCCGGCATTGAAACAATAAATATTGAGGACCTTCCGGCTGAGGCTATAACAACTCTGGGATTGATTGAGAACGGAGGTCCTTTCCCCTATACAAAAGACGGCTCGGTTTTCTATAATTACGAAGGATTGTTACCGCAAAAAACGGCAGGATATTACCATGAATACACGGTAGAAACTCCGGGTTCATCCGACCGCGGGGCGAGGCGTATTGTCAGCGGAGCTAATGGCGAATATTATTATACGAATGACCATTACGCTTCTTTTAAATTGATAGCGGAATAAACAATGAATGACTGGAAGAACATATTCGGGTCGTACCTGAATTCAGGTATTTACAACGCTGGCATGGTACGCAAAAACAGCATAATAAAAAAAATAGTCGCTATAAATGGGTTGAATTATTCAGTCATCGATACGAAAAAAGTTGCCGATAAAGCAAGTTTTCTGAAAGCCATAGCACGCAGTCTAGATTTTCCGGCATATTTTGGTATGAACTGGGATGCTTTAAGTGAATGTTTAACGGATTTATCGTGGAAACCGGCTTCGGGATATGTGATCGTATTTACTAACTTCAGAGTGGTTAGAGAAAATCTGGGCTCGGACATAAAAATACTTGAGAAGATTTTCGATTCCTCTTCACAATTTTGGAAAAAGCAGGGAATCGGATTTTACATCATTCTTTCCGAGTGACTTTTCCGAAGTAACTTGATTACTATTTCTTATTTACTATGTACTTGTAAAACCGGTTAATAATTTCCTGAAAAACAATTGCCTCGTCAGGTTTTAAAACAGGTTTTTGATGATATCGGCTCCGGCTACGAAAGTACCTATCGAACTGCCGAGGTTGGCCATTACTATGATGAGGAATACCCTCAGAAAGCGATTCTTGAAAAAACCTTTAAAGCTGAAGATGTCTTCCGGAATATTGTTTACGTCACATACAGTTGGTTTCCTTATGGTAGCTTCGACAATGCCGGTGAACCATCCGCAGGCCAACAGGGGGTTTAAAGTAGTAAAAGGAGCGGCGACAATCGAGGTAAGGATGCTGAGCGGATGACCGAAAGCCAATAGTGTAAACAACCCGGCAAAGAGGCTGGTCCAGATAAACCAGGTCGATATTTGCTCCCAACCCGTCTGAATATTGGTAGCAAAACCGTAAACAAATAGTCCCAGGATTATAGCGGGAATCGCCCATCCGACTAATTTCCATACCGGGCTGCCTTTGGATACCATTGTGATTTTTTCGATATCCTGCGTTTTATATATTTCTTCTTTTACTCCCGGAACATGCGCGCCGCCAAGTACGGCAACAATCTTTTCCCCGGGAGCTTCCTTGATTTTATATGCCAGGTACTGGTCTCTTTCGCTTATAAGAACCTCCCCGATGGCGGGAAACTCATTACGTACTTCTAAAATTGCCGATTCCAGAATATCTTTCTCCAGTAATTCGTTTATATCTTCTTCACTAATTTTGGTATCATCGATAAAGGAAAAAAGAAAACTATAAAAAAGTTTAAATTTTCCCCACAGCCCTAGCTTTTTCCAAATGCGTCGGAAGGTAATCTGTATCTGGCGGTCTGCTAAAACCAGCTCGGCGCCGGTCTCTTTTGCGCTTTCTATCCCCTGCAGCATCTCCCTGCCGACAACGGTATTTAATTGTTTGGCCATCTTCTTTTGATATGCGCTCAGAAAGAGATTGGCAAGCATAAAGCCGACTTTCTTTTGCTTGATTACCTGAACGATATCAGTACTTTCCCATGCCTTGGGATTCAAAATACTTTTGTAACGACCTTCGTCGAGTTCCACGCAAACGCTGTCGGGTTTCTCTTCCTCGATGACTTTTTTTACAAGCTGCGCGCTTTGGTCGGATACATGCGCAGTGGCGATTAAAATGATATTTTTACCGTTATAATCCAGACGGGTTATGTTATTTTCCATCTACTTTTATATTTCCTCTTGAGAGTTTGGTATGTAAACCATTACGTATATTATTTTATATAACGTTGATAAATTATGAATGGTTATGCCAATAAAGTAAAATTAAATATAAATAATTTTTTATCAGAACCGTATTAATG
>CAZGVH010000073.1:0-5457 GCA_964528955.1 uncultured Dehalococcoidales bacterium
CTGAAATAAAAAGAAGCTTTAAGCCAATGATATCCAATCTTTACTCTTCGTTCTTTAACCCCATTCACAAAGGGATAGATTATGTCTTGGCGATTAATGTCACTTATTAAATTAAGGGGGTTTTTAAAAACATGATAAAACCGGGTCCATTGGAAATCGGGCTAATTCTGGTAATCATTCTTATTGTTTTCGGTGTAGGCAAACTTCCGCAGGTAGGCGCTGCTCTTGGTAAGAGCATCAACGCTTTCAAGAAGGGAACAAAAGGCGAGGACGAAGAGACACAGGTCGCAGAAGCTAAAACAAAGAAAAAGGCCAAGAAAAAGACCACAAAAAAGAAATCGCCGGCTGCAAGCGAATCAGAAGGGGAAGCCAAGTCTTCAGCAGAGGAAACTCCTGCGAAAGAGGCATAGCAGATTTCTCTGGGAACAATGTATAGTTATTACCCTGTACTGAATTCACCTTTATCTTAAGAACAGTTGTTTACCATATCCCCTTCCCTCGATTTGCAGGAAGGGGATATTTTCAAAGGGCAAATGACTATACAAGTTCCGGGTTTGAATATTTATTTTGTATTCTGATTTTGTTTTAACGGAGGTGATTTACCGTTGAAATTCGGTCCTTTAGAAATAGTAATCATATTGGTTGTTATCTTTATAATATTCGGGGCTGGAAAACTGCCTCAGCTCTTCGAGATGTTCGGCAGATGGAAGAGTGATTTTAAAAAGAATAAACAAGGCGATGTCGAAGAATTAAAAGAAACATCCTCGGTAAAAACTAAAAAGAAAGCTAAGAAAAAGCAGGCATGATTTGACTTGTACAGCCCTTATATAGATAAAAATATTTAGCGATATAATCTGTCAGCGAAAATTATGCCGTATCTTTCAAGTTTTAGTAAATAGGACACCTTTTAGTCTGTCTGCAAAATTTAATTAATTAAATTATGAGATAAAAATATGGGTTTAGACCTTGGTTTCTTTGAAATACTGGTTATACTTGTAGTTGCTCTTCTGGTAGTCGGGCCTGACAAGCTGCCCGAATATGCGCGCAAGTTCGGCAAGATGGTGCGCGACCTGAGGAAAATGACTTCGAATTTCACGGGAGAAGTGACCAAATCCCTCGATATGGAAGACGATTTCGACGATTTGAAAAACACCGCTCAGGGGCTTAAAGGTTCGCTCGATGAAGAATCTTTAAAAATTAAAAATGCGCTCGATATGGAAGCCGACGAAATAGCTAAAACGATAGATAATGAAGTCAGCGGCGTTAAAAAGACTTTAGATGATGGAACTGCCGATCTTTCGGCAATGCTGGAAAAGGAAGCTAAGGAATTCGATACGACAGCCAAGGAAATAAAAGCCCCGCTTGATAAAGAAGCGCAAGAGGTAAGCGAAACTCTGAACGAAGGCGTAGATAAATTAAATCAGTCATTGGATATCGATAATGTCGGTCCGGCGAAAAAAGCCCGCAGTACTACAGGCCAGAAATCCGAGGGCAAAAAGGTCTTCGATATCCCTGACAACAATATTAATCCATTCGATGGTAATCCGATACAGAATAATTCATCACCGAAGCCTCTTGTAGAAAATAATGACGCCAATAAAACGACAGGTGCAGAAGAAGCAGGACAGTAAGGCGATGGTAGCAAGCGAAACTAAAAGAGACATGTTTACCGGTAAAAGGATGCCCATAAAGGGACATCTTGTAGAATTGCGCGACCGCATCGCTAAGGTTGTGATTGCTCTGGTTATTACTACAGCTATTTCTCTCGTATTTGCCCAGGATATAATTGAGATCCTTATGTGGCCGGCGGGGGATATTAAGCTTCAGGCAGTCAAACTGACCGAGAATCTGGGTCAGTACTTTAAAGTGGGTCTTTCCGCTGGAGTGATTATCGCCATGCCATTCCTTGTTTACCAGCTTTTTGCATTCATTGCTCCCGGTCTTACCTCTAAAGAAAAGAAACTGGTATTTCAGCTGCTTCCATTTATAACGATACTGTTTTTCTGCGGAGTGGCTTTCGCTTTTTATATTGCTTTACCGCCGGCACTGCGTTTTTTGGATCAGTTTATGGCAGATGTAGCTGAAAACCAGTGGTTAATCAGTGATTATATAAATGTGGTCACACGGATGCTTATCGTTATCGGAGTCGTTTTCGAAACGCCGATAATTATAATGCTTATGGCAAGAATGGGTTTGGTATCCCCTGCTTGGCTTGCCTCTAAGAGAAGATGGTGGGTAGTTTTAGCGTTTGTAATATCAGCGCTGGTAACACCTACTATGGATCCAATAACTCAGTCCATTATAGCGATTCCCCTGATACTTCTGCTTGAATTGGGTATTATACTGGCAAGGTTCGTCTATAAAAAGCGGGAAGTGAAAGATGTAGCAGAGGCCCCTCAAAAAGCGTAAAAAATATTTCAATATCCTGTAAACAGGTAGTATAATATATTATTATAGTTTGATTTAGCGGGTCACAATATATCTATAATACCCGCAGGGAATGGTGGATGGTCAGTCAGTATTGTCTTTGTTTTTCTTGCGGACGGGAAAAGGAATTCAGCCCCAATGAACTTGCCAGCGACGTACTCGAAGGCTGGTTGATTGTGTCCGCTTTTAACGGCAACGGTTCTATTGTCAGGTACAATTTTTGTTCTTATGAATGTCTTCAGGAGTGGGTTATTTCACAGGCTTCCCTGACTCCGGAAATATTCATGAAATCCTTAAACGAAGAAACCGGTAATAATAACTAAAAAACAGGCAGGCCCTTACTTTGGCGGTTTTTAATCGCTTACTACAAAAGGCCTGCCGTTTTCATTAAATTCAACTGCATACAGCTATCTTTTAAAATAGTTATAAAGGAGAAGCCGTCATATGAGTGAAATCCCTGAAATCGGTAAAATATCGGCGGATATTTTCAGCGAAATCATATTCCCCAGGCTGGGAGCCGCGAGTAAAAATGTCCTGGTGGGTCCGATGCATGGAGTAGATGTCGGTATTGCCGAAATCGGTAATAAGGCGGTATCCTTTACTACCGATCCGGTATTTATTGTTCCTGAATACGGATGGGAGCGTGCGGCATGGTTTGCCATCAACATCCTGGCTTCCGATTCGGTCACCTGCGGGCTGCCTCCGCGCTATCTTTCGATAGACCTGAACCTTCCCATGTCGATGACCAAGGAGCAGATGGATATCACCTGGAAGATAATTCATTCGGAATGCGATAGGATGGGTATCAATATTATTACAGGACACACTGGCAGGTATGAGAACTGTAATTACCCGATGGTCGGCGGCGGAACGGTAATCGGGGTCGGAGAACTGGACGAATACGTTACCCCGCGCTTTATTACTGCCGGGGATAAAATCATCGTTACCAAGGGGCCGGCTATTGAGGCGACCGGCATCTTTGCCGCGATGTTGCCGCGTCTGTTGGAAGAGAAATTCGGCAGGGAATTCAGTATGCGGGCGCAGGATATATTTTACAAGATGTCGGTGGTGGACGATGCTATGACTGCGGTCAGCGTCGGTGTCAGGGAGAACGGGATTACGGCGATGCACGATGCTACCGAGTGCGGCATCTGGGGCGGTCTTTACGAAGTGGCGCAGGCCGCCGGGCTGGGAGTGAAGGTTGAACAGGAAAAAATCGTGGTTATGGATTGCGTGCCTGAGATTTGCCGTTTCTTCGATATAGATCCGTACGCATCTATCAGTGAAGGCACTTTAATCATCGCCTGCAAGGCGCATAAAGCGGATGAGGTAGTGAAATCCTTATCACGTAAAGGTATAATTTCTTCTGTGATCGGCGAATTTACGGAAAAGAGCAGCGGTATGGTACTGATAAAAGAAGGCAGGGAAACAGAGTTGAAGCACCCTATCGTCGACCCCTTCTGGAATGCCTTTTACAGAGCGCTGGAAAAATATAGGGCTTATCTATAAATCAAATAGATTTATTAGATATTAACAGTTTCCACTCATCCTGCCCGATGCAACAGGAAATGATTAGAGCGAAAATATAATTGTCATGCTGGAGTCCCGCCCTGTCGGGACGAAGCATCTGGGGAGTTGGGAAAAATAGAACCCCGCCCCCAAGATTCTTCAGTCGCTTTGCTCCCTCCAGAATGACAGACTCTTATATCATGGTGAGACTGGCAAACTCTGGCTGCGCTGAATATAATTATAATATAGACGAATTAACCCGAATATTTATAAAAAGGGGTAACAATTGGTAGTTAGTAATGCCGGACTTATAAACAAAATTCTGAAACTCAAGAAAGAGCGGAATGCCGTTATATTGGCTCACAATTACCAGCCGGCGGATATACAGGACATTGCCGATTTTGTCGGGGATTCGCTGGAACTTTCACAAAAAGCCGCTTCCACAAAAGCCGATGTAATCGTGTTCTGCGGTGTTCATTTTATGGCTGAAACTGCTTCCATTCTTTCGCCTGATAAGAAGGTGCTGCTTCCCGAATCCTCGGCCGGTTGTCCGATGGCGGATATGGTCACCGTCGAGAAATTGATTGAAAAGAAAAAAGAACTGCCGGGAGCGGCAGTGGTTACTTATATCAACTCAACTGCAGCTGTAAAAGCCGAATCAGATATCTGTTGTACTTCGGCAAACGCTCCCCGGGTGGTTGCCAGCCTTCCCGATAAAGAAATCCTGTTCGTCCCCGACAAATATCTCGGGCAATACGTGGCATCGAAAGTGCCGGATAAAAAGTATGCTTTCTGGCCTGGTTTTTGTCCTGTTCATAAGGGAATAAAGGCCGAGACGGTCTTAAAACTGAAAAATGAATATCCGGCGGCAAAGGTAGTTGTGCATCCCGAATGTCGCCCCGAAGTTATCGCGCTTGCAGATGAAGTACTCAGTACCAGCGGTATGTGCCGTTACGCCGCCCGCCCGGATGTGCAGCAGATGATCGTAGTTACCGAAACGGGTATTATCCATCGCATGCAGAAAGAGAATCCCGGAAAACAATTCATACCTGTTTCGCAGAATGCCGTATGCCGTACCATGAAATCAATTACACTTGAGAAGGTTCTCCGTTCATTAGAGACATTAACTCCCGAGGTAAAAGTCCCTGAGGATATCAGGTTGAAAGCGATCGGCGCAGTCGATAGAATGCTGCGCATTGTCTGATAACCCGGAAGGAGGTTGCAATGTCGAACTCCGAATACGTGGTTGTTTTCATTACCGCCGAAGCAGGCGAAGAAGCCGCACTTATCTCGAAGGTTTTACTGGAACAGAGAAAAGCCGCCTGTATCAGCATCGTCGCAGGCGTAAATTCAATGTACTGGTGGCAGGGCAAGATCGATTCCTCGCACGAGAGTCTCCTGATAATCAAGACCAGAGCTTCGCTTTTAGAGGAAATCATTCGTTTAGTAAAAGAGATTCACACCAATGAAGTCCCCGAAATAATCGCCCTACCTATCGTTGGTGGTAATAGGGGCTATCTG
>CAZGVH010000074.1:0-5439 GCA_964528955.1 uncultured Dehalococcoidales bacterium
GCTTGCCGGGAAGCGTTCCGGCTTCAAGGCTGTTCTTGCGGATGACCAGGTCTCTTGCTTTTCTGGCGGCTTCCCTGGCCCTGGCGGAGGTAATGCATTTTTCGATGATTTTCTTGGCATCGTCCGGGTGCTCTTCCAGATACAATGAAAGACCGTCGGCGACGATACTTTCCGTGACATTCTTTATCTCAATATTGCCCAGTTTACCTTTAGTTTGTCCTTCGAACTGGGGCTCGGACAATTTAACACTGATTACGGCGGTAAGACCTTCCCTGGCGTCGTCTCCGACAAGGTTGGGGTCGCCTTCCTTTAAAATCTTGCTCTTATGAGCGTAGTCGTTCAGCACGCGCGTTATCGCAGAACGGAAGCCGGTTAAATGGGTTCCGCCGTCTACCGTGTTGACGCAGTTGGCGAAGCTGAGCGTATTATCGGTATATCCGTCGTTATACTGGATGGCCGCTTCGACGATGGTGCTGTTTTCCTGCTTCGAGATATAAATCGGCAGCTTGTGCAATACCGGGCGGTTGCGGTTCAAATGGCGTACGAAGCCGATGATGCCGCCCTCGAAATAGAAAGTCTGCTCCCTGTCCGAGTTTTCATCGTAAAAAGAGATTTCCAGCCCTTTATTTAAATAGGCGATTTCACGGAAGCGGTCGTTTAAAGTGTCGAAATCGTAGCTGTGATCTGTAAATATCTCTTTATCAGCCAGAAATGAAATAGTAGTTCCGGTTCCCTCGGCTTCACCGACTTCCTCTACCCTTTTCTGCGGAATGCCTTTTTTGTATTCCTGGTAGTATTTTTTGCCGTTCAGCTTTACATAGACTTCCATGTGTTCCGAGAGGGCATTTACCACCGAGGAGCCGACGCCGTGCAGACCACCGGATACCTGGTAGGTCTTTCCGCCGAACTTGGCACCGGCATGAAGTACGGTCAGCACCGTTTCCAGGGCTGAAATTTTGGTTGTGGGGTGGATATCGACGGGTATACCGCGGCCGTTATCTTCTACGGTAACCACGTTATTTTTATCTATGGTAATTTTTATCTTGTTACAGAAACCGGCCATGGCTTCATCGACGCTGTTATGGACGATTTCGTAGACCAGGTGATGCATTCCCCTCTGGTCGGTGGACCCGATATACATTCCGGGGCGGCGGCGAACAGCCTCCCGTCCTCCCAGCACCTGGATATCGGCAGCCGAATAATTACTGTTTTTGTTTAAATCCGGATTATTCTGTGTCATTTAAACTCTTGATATCATAAAAGATTGATTCGGTACATTATAATAAAAGAGGCAGACCGTTTCTGCTGCCCCATTTTTATTACTTATTTAATTATACCATAATTGTGCGGAACGGGTAAAATTTTCAAAGCTAAAAGGTTGTTATCAAGCACTATCAAAGATATAAAAGAGTATTGATATTCAGAAAGCATAAAAGGAGGCAACTGCCTCCTTTTATATTTATTATTTTGAACCCGTTTAGTAAAGTGGATGTTTCTATTTTGCTTCGTCAAGGGCATCCTGAATGTCTTTGGCCATTTTCAGAAATACCTTTCTCAACCTTTTCATAACCTCTTCGGCTGCTTTTTCTCCTGCCAGCCTGGCTTCTTCAGCCGCTTTCTTGGCATCCACCGCCGCTTTTATAGCTTCCTCAGTAGCCGATTCCATGTTATCTAAAAGCATCGGCAGCGGAGTATTCATTATCCCATGTTTTTTCTCAGGTGTGTTTTCCATTTCCTCTCCTTTACTTACTTTTGCTTAAAACGGCAGGGCAGTATACTATGGATTTACAAAGCCTGTACTAAAGCTACAGCCAGAAAGACTGCGCCGAAAACCAGAGCCAGGATTAAGACGATGGCGGTAATAACCCATTCGCTTTGCGAAATCCTCTTGATAACCGCTCTTACCAGCGCCTCTTCGGCTTTAGCCAGAGCCTCTTCAGCTTGCTTTTTGGCTTCCTGCGCTATCCTATCCCCGGATTCCCTGGAATCTTTAGCCGCGGAAATTGCGTCCGCTGCCGCCCTCGCTGCCAGCCTGGCTGATTCCTGAGCTTCCCTGGAAGCCAGAATTGCCGACCTGATATGTTCATCCAGGTCATCCAGAATTTTCGGTAACGGTTTAACGAGTACCTTAGCGCCCGATTCTTCGGTTTGCATTATATCTTCACCCATGATGCCCCTCCTTATATTAAGAATAATCGACACTATCAAACACCGCTTATGCGATGTAAAATAACGCAGACACCAGAAGCAAAAATTCTATTAATCACAAGACGCCAAGAATAAGTGTAATACTAGCGGCGCGGGTAATCAATAGGTTTTTAAGGGTAAAAGAAGAATTTACGGAAATATTTGTTAAAATTCCGCGGGGATAAAAAGTTTAGGGGGGTGTTCAGTTATTAGAGGAATTTGGTACCCCCAAGCGGATTCGAACCGCTGTCACCAGCGTGAAAGGCTAGTGTCCTGGGCCTCTAGACGATGGGGGCACTCAGATAAGTATACCAAAGGGCTGTTTTGTTTTCAATGTCGCTTCCGGACGAGCTTTAGTAATCTCTGTAGCTACATATATTGCTTCTAATCCCGTTCTATTTGTAAAGGATTTAAAAAGGGAAACAATCGCTGCTAGGCTACTTGCCAACAGCGGATAAACCGATATAATATAAAAACAGATTCTTCTGAAAATAGTTAAGGAACAGGCAAATGCACAGAAAATATCCATCCTTACCTGCTACCCGTTGCAGAGACACTGTTTTTAACTGGGGCGAACGCACCTACATAATGGGTATCGTCAATATCAGCCCCGATTCCTTTTCGGGAGACGGGTTGAACAACGTCGACTCTGCAGTCTTACAGGCAAAGCGGTTTGTCGAAGAGGGTGCGGATATCATCGATGTCGGCGGGGAATCCACCAGGCCGGATTCGCAGCCGGTATCCGCAGAAGAAGAAACAGCCAGAGTAGTCCCGGTAATAGAAGTGCTTTCCCGTACAGTATGCGTTCCGATAAGTATAGATACTTATAAATCGGTTGTTGCCCGCCATGCGATAAAAGCCGGCGCCGGCATTATAAACGATGTTTGGGGATTGAAGAAGTCACCGGAACTGGCAGTGATCGCAGCTGAAGCGAAAATACCCTTGATTATTACCAGCAACCAGCGGGATGAACCCTGTGAAGATATAATGTCGGGTATTATTTCCGACCTCGAAGATAAAATCAGGCTGGCTGAGAATAGCGGCATAATAGCGGAAAATATTATAATTGACCCCGGTATCGGTTTCGGTAAAACGCTGGAGCAGAATCTTGAAATCATCAGGAGGCTGTCCGAACTTAAGCTGCTAAATAAGCCGATATTGCTGGGCACTTCGCGCAAGTCGCTTATCGGGAAGGTGCTGGATTTACCGCCCGAGCAACGTTTGGAAGGAACTGCGGCGACTGTGGCTATCGGTATTGCCAACGGAGCCGATATTATCAGGGTACACGATGTTGAACAGATGGTGCGGGTTTGCCGCATGAGCGATGCTATAATACGGAGAAAGGAATAAAATAAATGGCAGTAATGAAATATATAACGGTATATTTGGGATTGGGTTCCAATCTGGGAGACCGCAAAGACAACTTGGATAAAGCGATGGAGTATTTATCCCAGAGAATACGCATAACCGCGAAATCCTCTATATATGATACCGAGGCGATGGAGAACCGTGAACAACCGCGTTTTTTGAACATGGTTTGCCAGGTGCAGACAATTTTTAAACCGCAGGATATCCTGATGCTGGCTAAATCCATCGAACGCAAAATGGGGCGTCAGCCGAATACCCATAATGCTCCCCGCCCGATCGATATCGATATCCTGCTTTACGGCGATGAGATAATCGATACTCCGGAATTAACCATCCCGCATCCGTCATTACCGAACCGGGCATTTGCTTTGGTTCCGCTGGCTGAAATCGTTCCCGACCTGGTGCATCCGGTAACTAAAAAGAGCATTAATACCATGCTCGCGGAGCTGGAAAAAGGTATTCAGGGAGTTATGAAAATAAACTGCCCGTAAATTCTTATTGTCATTCTGGAGCCCCGATTTATCGGGACGAAAAATCCTGCGGGCGGTATCTAAACTGCTTATAACCCCACCCCAGATGCTTCATTCGTCCATCACGAATTCAGCATGACATTTAGGATTTTACTCGCCCTGATCTCCTGTATATAGGGTAAGCGGATAAGAGGGAAAGTAAACAAGGTTAATTAAAGTAAAGGATTAAGAAATGTATATATTATCGGTAGAACAGCACTTTGACGCCGCCCATGCCCTGAGAGGGTATAAGGGTAAGTGTGAAAATTTGCACGGCCACCGTTTTCAGGTAATGGTTAAAGTCACCTCGACTCAGCTTGACGATATCGGCTTGGCTTTCGACTTCAGCGAATTGAAAAAAATGTTGAAAGCAGTTCTTTCCCGTTTCGACCATACCAATATGAATGAAACACCGCCGTTCGATAAAATCAACCCTTCTTCGGAAAACATCGCCCGCACGGTCTATGAAGCGATGAAAGTCGAGTTGAAGGATGCGCCGGTAGAACTGGCGGCCGTCAAGGTATGGGAATCCCCCGAGAGCGCGGCGGAGTATTCGGAAGATTAAATCTGGAGCAGGTGGCTCAGTAAAATCCTCAGTCCGATTGCAATCAACACAAGCCCGCCGATAAGCTCTGCCCGTTTGCCGAGCACCTTTCCGGCTTTCTTACCTAGTACGAATCCAAGTATGGAAACCAGGAAAGCGGTTATACCGATTACTCCGCAGGCCAGGGCAATATTTACCTCCAGGAAAGCGAATGTCAGCCCCACTGCCAGCGCATCTATACTGGTGGCAATCGACAGGGTTATAAGGGTTTTCCACTTCGTAATATCGGTCTTGCATTCCTCGTCTTCCTTGCGGAAGAATTCCCATACCATTTTGCCGCCGATAAAAGCCAAAAGCGCGAAAGCCAGCCAGTGGTCATAATCGGCAATCAGGTCGACGACGGTTTGTCCCACCAGCCAACCGAGCACCGGCATCAATGCTTGAAAAATCCCGAACGATAAAGAAGCAATAATAACCTGTCTTCTGGAAACGGATTTCATAGCAATGCAGCCGCTGAAAGAAACGGCAAAGCAGTCGGCGGAAAGGCCGACGGCGATTATTAATATTGAAATTAAGTCAAGGCTGTCCATGCGGTCGATTCCGTCCAAAATTCCTTTAACTTGCAAAAGGCAGACTGATTAAAGCATAATATCTAAAAATTTTCAAAAAATACTTGTAATTACTTGATAAATAGGATTATTATTGTTAGACTTCGATTTGTGATACTTGACAGGCTAGGGTACAATATTCTCTTCATGAAAAAGTTAATAGTTTAGGGATGGAATAAATAATAATCATGTCGTATGAAAAAGAAGAACAAGCCAGATTAAT
>CAZGVH010000075.1:0-5420 GCA_964528955.1 uncultured Dehalococcoidales bacterium
TCTAGGGAGATTGACTTAGATCCGAACGTCTAAGACTCCTAGGTCGGAACTTTGTAGATACAAAGTCACTCTCCTTCCTTTCGCTATCCAGTTGTTAAGGTTTTTTATTGAAGAAAAAATGAAACATCAGACGCTGCGAATAATAGCCCTATGCCTGTGGATATTATCCTGGGTTATTGTTGCCGTTGGTGTCGGTGTTTCGATTGTCATCGCAGTAGGGGCGGCCACTGCAATCGCCAAAATCGGATTTTTACTGGTCGGGTTGGTCGGTACGGCGATTTCCGGTATGATGTTCATGGCGGTTTCCAAATTGATTACACTGTTTATAGAAATCAAGGAAGACGTCAGCCGTATATTAGATAAAATAGATAAAAAAGATAACTGAAACGTTTAACTTTGTCCGATAAGGCGTAGCCGCTAAAAGCTACGCCCTTTTTATAACGTGAACTTGATTTATACCTGTAATTTGCGTTAGAATAAGCCTTGCGGTTGGGGGCCACCGGCTCAACTGGTTATGGCATCCCGATGATATCGGGAGAGTCTCTGGGATAAGTCCGGTGACGTTATTGATTAAAAGGGGCCACTAGCTCAGCTGGTTAGAGCACAGTCCTGATAAGACTGGGGTCTCTGGTTCGAATCCAGAGTGGCCCACCATTGTGCACAATAGTCGGAACTCCTTAACGATTGTTTGTTAAGGAGTTTATTTATTAATATATCCTTTTATTGGATATTGATAAAAAACACCAGGCTGAAGATCCCTCGAGCATAACCAGTACAATATAATATACTGATTTATCATATGTTACGGATCCTTTGAATCTTTATATAAAAGTGACTTCAATAGAATTCTTCAGATAAAATATTGTACTCTTTACGTATAAATCTATTCGATATCCGCATGGTAGCTTTGAAGTGATTTTACATCTGATTTACCCTCGCAATAGGCTGCTATTCCTTTCGCAGCAGCTAAGGCGGCAGCAAGTGTCGTTATATAAGGTACTCTATACCTTATAGCTGACTTGCGGATATAAGAATCATCGTATTTACTCAATTTCCCGATCGGTGTGTTAATCACCAATTGAATTTCCCCGTTCTTAATGGCGTCTGTAATATTAGGCCTGCCTTCGTGCTCTTTAAGTATATGCTCCGAAAAAATGCCTTGACTCGTTAGAAAAGCGTGTGTACCTGCTGTGGCTCTTATTTTGAATCCCAAGTTAATAAACTGTCTGGCTATTTCCGCAACCGCTGGCCGATCACGCTCAGAAACAGTGATAAGTACAGTACCGTTGGAGGGAAGAAGCGTAACCGCCTCTTGTGCTTTCCAGAAGGCTAACGCAAATGAATTAGCAATACCTAACACCTCGCCGGTAGACTTCATTTCTGGCCCGAGAACCGGGTCAACTTCAGGGAACATATTGAATGGGAAGACTGCTTCCTTTACACCGAAATGCGGTATATAACGATTTACCAGGTGCAAATCTCTGAGCCTCTTACCCAGCATTAGTTCTGTAGCCAAGCGAGCCATTTGAATATTGCAGACCTTGGATACCAACGGAACGGTTCTGGAGGCACGGGGATTAGCTTCCAGAACATAAACTATGTCCTTGCAGATAGCATACTGGATATTAATAATTCCCAGCACTCTGAGTTCGCTGGCAATACGCTGTGTGTACTCCTTAATCGTATCAATATGTTTCTGGGGAATGCTCACTGGAGGGATAACGCAGGAAGCGTCACCGGAGTGTACCCCGGCGTATTCAATATGTTCCATGATAGCTGGAATAAAGACGTCTTCTCCATCGGATAATGCATCTGCTTCAGTCTCGATAGCATTTTGCAGGTAGCGGTCAATAAGTATCGGACGATCTGGTGTTACCCCCACAGCAGCGGTCACATATAGTTCTAGTTCTTCATCATCATGCAATATTTCCATACCTCGTCCGCCAAGCACATATGAAGGGCGAACGATGAGCGGATAGCCAATACTCTTCGCTAAAACAAGGGCTTCATCGAGGTTGCTGGCAGTGCCTGATTCGGGCATGGGTATACCATATTTTTTCATCATTCCACTGAAGCGGCCGCGGTCAGAGGCAATGTCTATTGAGTTGACTGATGTACCAAGTATCTTGACACCTGCTTCTTCGAGTTCTTCAGCAATATTAAGAGGTGTCTGTCCGCCGAATTGGGCTATAACACCGATGGGTTTCTCCTTGTTATAGATACTGACCACATCTTCAACTGTCAGCGGTTCAAAGTATAGCCTGTCAGATGTGTCATAGTCGGTAGACACCGTTTCCGGGTTACAATTGACCATTATAGTTTCATAGCCCATATCACGAAGCGCAAAAGCGGCATGAACGCAGCAATAGTCAAACTCAATGCCCTGCCCAATACGATTAGGACCGCCACCAAGAATCATTACCTTGGGTCTGTTGCTCACTATAGTTCGGTCAGGCCCATTATACGTAGAATAATAATATCTGGCAGAATCGGCCCCACTAACAGGTACATAGTCCCAAGCCTCTACCACCCCCACCTTAATACGTCGCTCACGGATTTCCTCCTCTTTTATTCCAAGGATCTTTGCCAGATATTTATCAGCAAAGCCATCTTTCTTAGCTTGAATAAGCAATTCGTCCGGTAACTTACTACCTTTGTACTTAAGGATTATTTCTTCAAGCTCTACAAGCTCCCTAATTTGCTGGATGAACCATGGTTTGATATGAGTCTTTTTGTAGAGAACCTGAACATCGGCGCCTTTGCGTAGAGCTTCGTACATGATAAACTGGCGTTCGCTGGTAGGATATTCGAGCATCTTCATAAGTTCATCGAGTGACTTATCATGGAAATCCTTGGCGAAACCAAGTCCGAATCGACCATTTTCCAGAGAGCGGATCGACTTTTGGAAGGCTTCTTTATAAGTCTTACCGATACTCATTACCTCACCCACAGCACGCATCTGGGTCCCGAGGTGGTCTTCAGCATCACGGAACTTTTCAAATGCCCAGCGGCAGAATTTAACTACTACATAGTCACCTGAGGGGGTATATCTCTCAAGAGTACCTTCACGCCAATACGGTATTTCGTCCAAAGTTAAACCTGCTGCCAGTTTAGCTGAGATTAAGGCGATTGGAAAACCGGTGGCTTTGGAAGCAAGTGCGGAAGAACGGGAAGTTCTCGGATTAATTTCGATTATGACTATACGTCCAGTTTTAGGATCGTGAGCGAACTGAATATTAGTTCCCCCGATAACTCCTATCTTTTCAACAACCTTATATGATAAATCCTGAAGTCGCTTCTGTAAAGATGTATCTATAGTAAGCATAGGTGCAGTACAATAAGAATCGCCGGTGTGAACACCCATAGCATCGACATTCTCGATAAAGCATACCGTTATCATTTGGTTTTTCGAATCGCGGATTACCTCAAGCTCCAACTCCTCCCAGCCTTCAACGGATTCCTCTATTAACACCTGCCCGATAACACTGGCAGTAATGCCACGAGCTGCGATAACACATAATTCCTCAATATTATAGGCAAGTCCTCCACCGGTACCACCTAATGTATAAGCCGGGCGGATGACAACCGGAAAACCGAGATCTCTCGCAATTTCTTTAGCTTCTTCGACACTATAGGCTATTTTGCTCTTGGGCATCTCAATACCCAATTCCGACATTGTTTCCTTAAAGGCAAGCCGGTCTTCACCATGCCTGATGGCCTCGGGATCAACGCCGATCAATTTAATGTTGTACTTTTCGAGCGCTCCACACTGTGCAATATTTGCACTCAGGTTCAAGCCTGTTTGACCGCCAAGGTTGGGAAGAATTGCATCTGGTCGTTCTTTCTCAATAATTTTGATCATTGACTCCAGATTAAGCGGTTCAATATAGGTAGCATCTGCCATGCCAGGGTCGGTCATAATTGTCGCTGGGTTTGAGTTTACCAACACAATTTTGTAACCTAGTGACCGCAGGGCTTTGCAAGCTTGAGTGCCCGAATAGTCGAATTCGCAAGCTTGACCGATAATAATCGGACCAGACCCGATAATCATGATTTTTTTGATATCATTTCGCTTCGGCATTATTTATCTCTAATCCCCTCTTTAAATCTATTTCCCTATGGTCCCTTTATCTCCCTGAAATGGTTTTACTAAATGGATATCAATCTCAGCTTCAATAGCAGTGTTTTTAAATAACCGCTTGAGCGTTTTTACTAGTGTCAAAGGAGGGTCTATTATACCCTCTTTGAGTTGTATGAGTTCACCAAGGGGAATCGTCAGACACTGACCTGCATCGCCAGGGTTGACAGGTAGCTTGGTCAGTATTTCCCGAATATAAATATAAGCTTCCCTACGAATATCGCTTTTTGACATTTCTCTATTTTTTTAGAGTCTACCTGACTGAAGCACTTTTTGTCAACGAACTAATTATATTGAAAATCTTATCGAAAAATACAATCATATTGGTGTGATCTGTTCAAATAAAAATGAGGAGATTTTTAAACTATTGAGATTGCCTTTTTTCAATACCAGCCAGAGATTTTTCTATTGTATGTTATTTTGGGTTTCCATAGGTTATAGACTTTTTTATATATCCGCTATCTGGTGGCATTTAAATTACAGAATATTAGAATATTTATAAAAACACATATAAATAATCGTATAGGATAAAATATATTCGTATGTTATTTCCAGTTATACTTATTTTCGACCGATTTTTATTATTCGGGTATAGTTTATCAAATAACTTCGTGATATACTTTTTAAAAGAATATAATATATTTTTAGTAAAAAATGTTATGGAGGTGGATATGCCGGTAAAATTTGGATTCGATACCCCGATTTTAAATACATGGCTTCTTATACACCAGACTTTCGATATGATACTAAGGGTTGAAGAGAAGGAATTTGCCAAAATAGGATTAACACCTCAATATAACGGTGTACTGATGGCTTTAAAGTACAAAAAAAGTAAAGTTACCATTAAGGATATTGCCAATTGGGTCGACAAAAACAGCAATACTATCAGTACATTAATCGACCGCATGCAAAGAGACGGGCTGGTGAAGAGGGAAGAAAATCCGCGTGACCGCCGGGAAGTATATGTCGTTTTAACCGATAAAGGGAAAGAGATGACAGATAAGGCGGATGTCCTGGGATGGAAAATTGTCCATGATGTACTGGGGGGAGTTCCTGATAATGATTTAAAACAGTTGATTATTCAACTGGAAGATATCAGAGGCAGGGCATTTAATTATCTGGTTCCCGATGCTTCCATCGAACATGTGAAAACGGAGGTTGGGGCAGGGAAGAAACCACGGAGAAGAAAGAATTCTACCGGGAAAAGTTAATCTTTTAAGCTTAATTTATCCAGCCTAACCTTAGCGTGCCGGTGTGTGGGAACCGAATAAAGTCCGTTTAA
>CAZGVH010000076.1:0-5420 GCA_964528955.1 uncultured Dehalococcoidales bacterium
GGGAGTTTATATGTTTCAACCTGTAAACAGTAAAGCGGATTTTGCGAAACAAGAAGAACAGATACTGGAATTCTGGCGTAAAGAGGACATCTTCAAGAAAAGCATCGATGAGCGCAGCGATTGCCCGCGTTTTGTTTTATATGAAGGTCCTCCGACCGCTAACGGAAATCCGGGAATTCATCATGTGCTGTCGCGGGTATTTAAAGATGTAATTCCGCGTTATAAGGTCATGAAAGGATATTTCGTGCCGCGTATAGCCGGCTGGGATACGCACGGTTTACCAGTCGAATTGGGGGTTGAAAAAGAACTCGGGTTCACCAGTAAATCGGATATCGAAAAATACGGCATTGATAAATTCAATGCCAAGTGCCGTGACAGCGTTTTCCGCTACTTGAAAGAGTGGAATGCCATGACGAAACGCATCGCTTATTGGTGCGATATGGAGCATCCTTACATAACGATGGATAACAGCTATATCGAGAGCGGCTGGTGGATAATCAAGCAGTTGTGGGATAAGGGGCTGGTATATAAAGGCTACAAAACGGCAGCGCATTGCCCGCGCTGCGGCACTTCTCTCAGTTCACATGAGGTGGCCCTGGGTTATAAAGAGAATACCGAGGACCCTTCGGTTTACATCAAGTTCCGTGTTTCTCCCGCTGATGTGGCAAAGATATGCGAAAAACTTATGGGTAAACCCGTTTTTCTGATGGCCTGGACGACAACGCCGTGGACGCTGCCGGGCAATACCGGTTTGGCTGTCTCAGGTGATTCTGAATATGCAGCGGTGGAAGTAGACGGCGACTATATAATCATGGCTACGGCGCTGCTTGGCACGGTCGGGCTGTCGGATAATCCTGTAGTATTGAAACTTAAGGGCAGCCAACTGACGGGTATAAATTACCAGCCTCTGTATAATCCTCACCGCTACGGTATGGAAAGATTGCGTTTTAAGAAACCGGGCAGCTCGGAACTGGAATTGCAGCCTGTCGATGATAACCTGACTTATCGTGTATGGCAAACTAATTTTGTCTCCCTGGAAGACGGTACAGGTATTGTTCATATGGCTCCGGCATTCGGCGAGGTAGACTTCGAGTCCGGTATGCAAAATTGTATGGATTTTGTGCAGCCTGTCGATTTGCAGGGCAAAGTTACCGGCAATTACAGCTTTAGCGGGAAATTCGTCAAAAAAGCAGACCCGATGGTTATCGAAGAATTAACTGCGAATGGTTCTTTATTTCGCAGTACGACCATACGTCATACCTATCCGTTCTGCTGGCGCTGCGACACGCCGTTATTGTATTACGTGAAGCAGAGCTGGTATATCCGCACGACGGCGGTCAAGGACAGGCTGATCGAGAATAATGAAATCATCAACTGGTATCCCGAACACATAAAGGAAGGGCGTTTCGGAGACTGGCTGAAAAATAACGTGGATTGGGCTTTTTCCCGCGAGAGATACTGGGGAACGCCGCTTCCTGTGTGGCAGTGCGAATCATGCTCTAACATGGAATGCATCGGGAGTCTGCAAGAGTTGTCGGAGAAAAAGGGAATCTCCGGTCTTAACGAGCCGGTCGACCTGCACCGTCCGTACGTCGATGATTTAACATTCGATTGTCCGGGTTGCGGCTCTAAAATGAAACGTGTTCCCGAGGTCATCGACTGCTGGTTCGATTCTGGTGCTATGCCTGTAGCCCAGTACCACTATCCGTTCGAGAATAATACACTTTTGGAAGACGGCAGATTCCCGGCCGATTATATCTGCGAAGCGGTAGACCAGACACGCGGCTGGTTCTACAGCCTGCATGCCCTGTCCACTCTGTTGTTCGATAAACCCTGCTATGAAAACGTTATCTGCCTCGGGCATATCCTCGATGCCAAAGGCGAAAAGATGAGCAAGACCAAAAAGAACGTGGTCGAGGTTTGGCCGGTGCTTAATAAATACGGCGCCGATGCCTTGCGCTGGTATCTGTTCACCGCCAGCCCTCCCGGCAACGCCCGCCGTTTTTCCGAGCAGCTGGTATCCGAGGTAACGCATAAATTTATGCTGACGCTCTGGAACACCTATTCTTTCTTTGTTCTATACGCCAATATCGATAATTACAATCCGCTTGCCGAGAACGGGAAAACCGTTCCTTCGACCCTGGATTTATGGATTATTTCCGAGTTGAACAAGCTGGTGGCGGATGTGGATAATGCTCTGGACACTTATAATCCGACCGAAGCCGGTAGAAAGCTTGAAGCTTTCGTAGATGACCTCTCCAACTGGTATGTGCGGCGCAGCCGCAGGCGTTTCTGGAAGAGTGAAAACGATACGGATAAGCTGTCTGCATATGATACCCTTTACGCATGCCTGGTTACGCTGACCAAACTGATTGCCCCGTTTATCCCGTTTATGGCGGAAGAAATGTATCAGAACCTGGTGAGGTCTGTCGATAAAAATGCTCCGTTAAGCGTGCACCTGTCAGCCTTCCCGGTCGCCGATAAAGGCAAAATCGATGAAAATCTGTCAGCCGATACCAAGCTGGCTATCAGGTTATCCAGCCTGGGCCGCGCAGCCAGGAGCAAGGCGCAGGTAAAAGTGCGCCAGCCTCTCGCTAAAGTACAGGTAAAGTTATTGTCCGGCAGTGAGAAAGCCGGTCTTGAAAAAGTCAGAAATCAGGTTATCGATGAATTGAATGTAAAGGATATCGAGGTCGTCAACGACATTTCAGGATTGGAAGAACAGGGGTATGTAGTGGAAAGCGATGCCGGTTACAGTGTCATCGTCAATCCCGAGATCTCGCCGGAATTGCTTAAAGAAGGCCTGGCGCGTGAAATCGTTCACCGCCTTCAGAACATGAGAAAAGAAGCCGGTTTCGAAATTGCCGACCATATAATCTCGTATTACGAAGGTGGAGAATATGTGGGGCAGGTTATGAAGGATTATGAAGATTACATAAAACATGAAACCCTTTCGGATGAGATCAGGCAGAACGTTCCGGCGGAAGGGACTCATTTCGAGAGTTACAAGATAAGCGGCTACGAGATGAAATTAGCAGTAATAAAAATTGCCTGTTAATTATTGGCATTTCTATGTCAGTGTTTTGAGGTTTAAGTTAAGGGTGAACTCCAATATGCGATGGAATAAGATAAGATGAACCTGATATGCAAATTATCCGGTCATAAATGGGATTACTGCATATGTTCAAGGTGTGAATTATACCGGGACGAGTCTCACAACTGGAATGGATGTATCTGTCGGAAGTGCAGTAAGCGCAGGGACGAAGGTCATAATTGGAACGGCTGCAAGTGCCGGATATGCTATAAAAAACGCAACGAAGGGCATAATTGGGACGGTTGTAAATGCACTATATGCTGGGACAGCCGTGATGAAGGGCATCAGTGGACGGGGTGTATCTGTAAAAAGTGCCGGAAGCATGCTGAAAATCCAGTACATTACTGGGAATATGATTTCCATGGCACAATCGATGTTGACAGAAAAAGAGAGATCAGTTGTAAAAATTGCGGTAAAGAACTGACTCTGCCCGAAACCGGTACATATTGTCCCAGTTGCTTTACCAAAGGCAAATGGATTCCGGTATCGGACGGGGACAGGATGTTTAACAAGTATAGCTTCACCTGCGGAGTTTGCGGATACGGTTCATATTACGAGATGAACGATAGTTATTAGAGTATATCTTGCAGTAAAGAATGCTATAAAAAAGGGGCGATTTTATCAATCGCCCCCTTTCCATTTAAGATTTAATAATACTATTCGTTGATTTTAGGCAGGTTGGACAAGGCTTTCTTCATGTCGGCATCGGAGAATGCATAGTCCTGCAGTCTGCCGCCGAGATACTCGCCATAGGCGGGGAGGTCGAAAAGGCCGTGTCCGCTAAGGCATATCAGGATGTTCTTTTTCTCACCGGATTTCTTGCATTTAACGGCTTCATCGATAGCTACTCTAAGCGCATGGGTAGATTCGGGAGCGCTCAGGATGCCTTCCGTTCTGGCAAACTGGATACCGGCTTCGAAAGTCGATGTCTGGGGGACAGCTTTGGCTTCGATAAGTCCCAGTTTATAAAGGTGTGAAATAATGGGTGCCATACCGTGATAGCGTAGTCCTCCGGCATGAACCGGGGCGGGCATGAATTCGTGCCCGAGAGTATACATTTTCAATAACGGGGTCATTCCGGCGACATCGCCGAAGTCGTAGGCATAGGGTCCTTTAGTAAGTGACGGTGAAGCTTGCGGTTCGACAGCGATAATGCGCATGCCGGGCTTGGCTCCGCTGATTTTATCTCTCATCCAGGGGAGAATCATGCCACCGAAGTTGGAGCCGCCGCCGACGCAACCGACTACAATATCGGGGTAATCTCCGGCCATTTCCATCTGTAGCCTGGACTCTTCGCCGATGACTGTCTGGTGCATCAGTACGTGATTTAAAACGCTTCCCAGAGAATAGTGGGTGTCGTCTCTCGAAACGGCATCCTCAACCGCTTCGCTGATAGCAAGACCGAGGCTGCCGTTGCAGGTGGGGTCTTTTGCCAGCATATCACGTCCGGCTTTGGTTTCGCTGCTGGGACTGGCGACACAGGTGGCTCCGTAGGCTTCCATCATCATGCGGCGATAGGGTTTGCTGTTGTAACTTACCTTGACCATGTAAACCTTGCATTCCATATCGAAGAATTTACAGGCTATGGAAAGTGCGATACCCCATTGTCCGGCGCCGGTTTCAGTTGAAATACGCTTGATGCCTTCTTTTTTATTGTAGTAAGCCTGGGCAATAGCCGTATTTAATTTATGGCTGCCTGCCGGGCTGGTTCCCTCGTATTTGTAATAAATTCTGGCGGGAGTATCCAGTTCTTTTTCTAGCTGATAGGCACGGTGCATAACAGTCGGCCTGTAGGTTTTATAGATATCCAGAACTTCATCGGGAATCTCTATATAACGTTCCGGGCTGAATTCCTGCATGATTAATTCCATCGGAAACAATGGCGCTAAATCGGGAGGAGTCAGCGGTTTCCCCGTTCCCGGATGTAGGGCTGCCGGCAGAGGTTCAGGTAAGTCAGGCAGAATATTGTACCACTTGGTCGGCATATCCTTCTGACCCAGGAAATACATAGCTTCTTTCATTTTTTGATCCTTCCTTTATAAAGTATTTTTATATTAAATAAATGTGCTTAAAAACAAAAAACCCTTCAACCACTAACGGTTGAAGGGGCATAAGGTTTACCTCTGCGGTGCCACCCTTCTTAGTCCCGGAATTCCCGGAGACTATCTCTTTTCAGATACTGATAAATATCCTCGGATTTTATAACGCTTCCTCTGCGGTAAAACCTACTTGTAATTATTACTTTCAGTTCACGGCTCCCAGGCCCATTCGGTTTCTGCGCCGGCATCGGCTCACACCTTACCCGACTCTCTGTGCTTCGCTGGAA
>CAZGVH010000077.1:0-5405 GCA_964528955.1 uncultured Dehalococcoidales bacterium
CGGCGACTTCGGTACTCTCACGGGGCGCCTCTTCTACACACAGACCTGCTTCATCGTTCCAGTCGTTATCGCAAAAATATTTTTTGCAGCGCGGACAGCGGTGAAAGTGCCCCTGGGCTTCATTCTGCGCCAGCGAGAAAGCCTGCTCGTGTTCCTTGTGCCATTCGGGCGTCATTCCCTCAAATCTTTCGCCGAGGATATCGGCTCCTCTTTCGGCGCCGTATCCGATATTTCTAAATTGCCCGGTCATCTGGGCGGCAGTGCCTATGACTCCACCCAGCCCCTTTAAAAAACGTCCCTTCTTGTAACTTTTGGCTTCGATGAAACCGGTCTTGTAACCTTCGCGGCAGGAATCGCAGAAGAATGTGAACTGAAAACCGGCATCGGTGCTGTTATCGTCGAAATTACTTGTAAACGCTTTAAGAGTCATTTTTCCCTCCGTAGTTACTTTAGCGGTTTCCCGCATTTAATACATTTATCCCCAAGAGGCGGTTGTACAGCCCGGCATTTACGATTGGGGCAGGTTACGGTCAGGGCTGCTCCGCAATGCCGGCAATAATCGCCGAAGAAGGTCGGCATTTTGCAATTCTGGCAATCGATTTCAAGTGACAACCCGCAACTGTTGCAGGCTTTCCAGTTTTCCTTTACCGGCGACTTACATTTTGTGCACCTGGTTGGGCCGATGGGGTTTACTTTTCCACAAAAAGGACATACCTCGGAATCAGGCGGCACAAGTTTATCGCAATAACGGCAAAGCTGTTTATATCCCGGCATAAAAACCTTCCTCATATCGACTACTAGACTATACGCTAAATAATATACTCTTAACGTTATCGGTTTTTCAAGAGTTGGCTGTTTTAATCGCTGTCTTTTATAAAATACTATTTGACAACAATAATATATGTGCTAAAATAATAGTATGTATTAAGCATAGTAATAATCGGGCAGGAGCAACTGATGAATAAAAACACAGATACAAAAGAAGAACAGTTCAATATTCAATTAAAGAAATTAAACGATTTTATTGCCGAATTGTTATCGGATGCCCCGATTCTTGTTGAAACGGAGGACAACCTGACGATGTCCCAGTTACGTGTATTGTTACTCTTGAGAATTAACACGCGGATGAAAATGACGCAGATTGCCTCCTGTCTGAAGATACATGTTTCGACTGCTACCGGCCTGGTGGACAGGATGATTGCGAAAAAACTGATTCAAAGACAGGCGAGCGAAGACGACAGGCGCGTCATATTGTGTGCTTTATCCGATAAGGGACATCAAATTACAGATAGCATCTGGAAGGTTGTCTGGGAAAATGCGCGTTCTCTTGCCGAATACATAACTCCGGAAGAGTTAAATATTATCGGTAATTCTATCGATATCCTGCAAAGAGCATGGGGAAAACGGAAAGAAAATCTGGGCGATTTAATATCGTCCGGACTGCTTAAATAAAGTATACATAATAATTTCAGGAGGTATAAATGTTTAAAGGATTGGGGAAGTTTGCTTCCAAATTCAAATATCTAATAATTCTTTTCTGGGTAGCGCTGGCCGTTTCTATGGTGCTCTGGGCGCCGACTTTGAGTGAAACCGGCAAACTGGATGTTTCGGGTTTTCTACCCGAAGGCAGCGAGTCAGGCAAAGCGGCAGAGCTGATCGCTCAATATTTCCCTGATGCAGCTACCGATTCTTCGGTAACTATCATCGTTTATAATCCGGACGGTTTAAATACCGGAGATATGGCTTTTGCACAATCTTTTTCACAATGGCTGAGCCAACAGGGGATTGAGGCCGGTATAGAGACAGTCACCTCCGTTTTCACCAACCCGGCGCTGACTTCCAACCTGGTCTCTCCCGACAATACCACGATGCTGATCAATATCGGGCTGGACTTGACGACATCAGGTAAATCTTCGGAAAATATCCTGGAGTCTCTCGAAACATACATAGGTAATAATAACGATTCCTCGTCTTTACAGGTTTACGTCTCTGGCGAAGCCGGAATTATGAACGACCTGATGTCTACCATGCTCGAAAGCATCGATGTTACAACGATTGTAACTATAGTCCTGGTTATTGTATTACTGCTTATTATCTACCGTTCGCCGATTGCCATGCTGGTACCTCTTTTGACTATTGGAATCGCCTATCTGATCAGCCGCGGTGTGCTGGGATATATGGGTGAATGGGGAATCAATCTCTGGTCTCAACTGGACGTATTTATTATCGTTCTGATATTCGGAGCGGGTACCGACTACTGCCTGTTCATGGTTTCCCGTTACAAAGAGGAATTGAAGCGCCATTCGACGCGGTTGGATGCCCTGCGCGCCACCGTCGGCTCCATCGGCTCCGTAATTGCCGCCAGCGCATTTGCTGTCATAATCGGTCTGGCCGGTTTAACGGTTGCCGAGTACGGAATGCTGCATACGATGGGTCTGGCCCTGGCGACAGCCGTGTTCATCACTCTGTTGGCTGCGCTGACATTAAATCCGGCGCTTTCGGCTTTATTCGGAAAATTTATGTTCTGGCCCGGCAAGCAGGCTGACGTCTCCAAAGCCTCAGTCGGTGAGGTCAAGGAGAATGGTTTCTGGAGAGGAATTGCAACCCTTACTACTAAATACTCTTTCCTGGTGGCGTTAGTGATTGTTGTCATTCTGGCGTTAGCATATATCCCGTATTTCCAGATGGACACATCCTACGATACGTTATCCGAACTTTCCGACGATTCGGATTCGGTTAAAGGTTTTACTATATTAAATGAACATTTCGATATCGGTAAAATGATGCCGACTACCGTTATCCTGACAACCTCTTCGGGCAGCGCAACATCAAGCGAAGCCCTGGGAGAAATCGGGGAAATAACTGCTGAAATCCTGGCTGTGAACGGCGTATCCAGCGTTTTATCGGTAGTTTCTCCCACGGGAACGGGAGAACCGCTGGCTACGCTGACTGTAGTTGGTCAAATCAATATTCTTTTAACTCAATTGAATGCAGCAATCAGCGGCGCGGCAACCGACCCGACGGCGCTTTTCGGTTCCGGTACGATGCAGATGTTCCAGCTTCTGGGAGCCTATCTGGGTGAACTGGGTACGGCTTTCCCCGACGTTGCTGCCCAACCATCTTATATTAGTGCGGTAAATATTCTTAACAATATGAGCGCTGCTATGGCTACTGTCGACCTTGAAAAAATGGATATGGCTGCCCTGGCTAACCTGCAGATGTCATTCCAAACTTATATTACTGAATTTGTTCAGGCTTTAACGGAGTTGAGCGGTTATTTCGTCTCGCAGGGAAATCCTTATTTTATCCCTCAGAGCCTGTTAGCGCTCTATCCAGAACTCGGCCAGTTAATAAGTACCTTTATTTCGGCAGACGGGGAAGCTGTCCAGCTGATGGTAACGCTGGACGATTATCCGTATTCCGAAACGGCTATGGATACGATACAGGGAATCAGGGCAGTTATTCATGATGGGAACGATTATCAATATTTTAATACGGATGAATCGGCGGTAGGCGGCGCGACCTCTGCCATGTCCGATGTGCGTACCGTACTGGAATCTGATTTTACAAGGATTATGATAGTCGTTCTGGCTGGTGTTTTCCTGGTATTGGTACTGCTTTTGAGGAGCATTATTGCCCCGTTGTATATTCTGGCAATCGTTACCTTCGCTTACGGCGCTACGATGGGGATATCAGCCTGGTTATTTACGGATATACTCGGTCAATCGGGGGTAAGCTTTGTCGTTCCTATCATTGTCTTTGTGTTGATGATAGCCCTCGGCGCCGATTACAACATCTTTATGATGTCACGTATACGTGAGGAAGCCGAGACCAAACCGATGAAAGAGGCGATACGCAACGCTATTATGAGTACGAGCTACGTGATCATGGCTTGCGGTTTGATTTTGGGAGGCACTTTCCTGGCGATGATGATATCTCCCATCCAGACGATGTTCCAGTTGGGTGTAGGTGTGGCTATCGGTGTCTTTTTAGAGGCATTCGTAGTGATAGTATTCCTGCTGCCTGCTATGGCAAGCATCTTCGGCAGGGCAAGCTGGTGGCCTTTCGGGCATAAAAAACTGGGAATAAAGAAAGATTAGTAAATAAATGAAAAGGGGGGCGGAAAGCCCCCTTTAATATCCGGATGATTTATGTAGTCTGCTTTTCTTTTGGTAATATTCCTGCTATGAACAACAGGATTCCGGCTAATACGAACGGGCATCCTAGAATCAGCCAAGCGTAAAAGTTATAACCGATTCCCTCAAGATATAAAGAAAGCCCTCCGGAAACCACTAAAAGCAGAATCGCTCCAGGTATTTCTTCCCTCAATACTATGACTATGCAAAGAATAAATAATATGACCAACAATATGTGGACATAAGCCGGAGCATTGCCTGTCCCGTCTATAAGGTTATTGACAGCAAAAAATCCGCTAAAATAAATCATAAGGGAATTTACAAAAGTCGCCAGTATCTGCCCGGTTCGTTTTAGTATTTTGGTTAATTTTTGTTTATTATACGCAGTCATTTATTCCTCTTTGTTTTTTATGGTTCTTCAATCATCACCTGTTCTGTGTAAGAGAATGCCGTCCCATCCTGAAATGTTCCGCTTATTTCCAGCAGGTATGAAACATCATCTGCGAATCCGCCGTTAATTAAAATCCGCTCCGTGTAAATGGTGTCATCCGGCAGTAACGGATTCTCATCGGAAACGTCGAATTCAAAGCTGAATGCCCTTTCCAATTCGAGAGTGGCATTTAACGAAACGATATTATCAGTGCTTATATTTTTAAGGGTTATGCCGACTCCCGGTCCTCCGGGGTTAATGGGACCGAGAGGGCCTTCTATGGAAACTATTTCAATGGGTTGACGGTCTACTAATGTTAATGTAATAGTTTCCGTTTTTGTAGTGGTCGCTGTACTTGTCTCTGTAATAGTTATGGCGGTTGTATTATTTACGGTTGTAGTTATAGGTTCAGGTATACATCCGGTTAATAATCCTGATAAGAGAATAACGCAGACACAAATTATAAATTTATACGATGATTTATTCATATCAATCCGCTCACTTATTATCAATCATATGAGTTGATTAACGTGCTTTATCGCATCCGATAGCATTATACCATCAAATAATGTACGAATTATTAAAATGGACACGAATTTTTATATTTTTTGATCTTTTATAATGAATTCGATTTTTGTAATTTGGGTTCTAATAGTAGAGTTGTGGTCGACACTATACAATAGCTGGAGATTTTTTAATAAAACCCGGAAATCTTCGCCGCTATCACCCTAAAGGGTACTTCGGGTTCGACAGGCTCACCACGAGCGGCTTTATTATTATACCGTATCAGTCGTAAAAGGCATAACTTCATCGATAGAAGCGGCATTACATAACAACAT
>CAZGVH010000078.1:0-5392 GCA_964528955.1 uncultured Dehalococcoidales bacterium
TGCCGAATAATATATCCGATAAACCGATGAGAATATTTATCATCGGGCCGAGTGCAATTACATCCCAAATTGCTCCAATATTCAATTTAAACCACCTTACTCTTTAGGTTAACCGACTTCATAGTACCAGACCACCATGCCGGAATCGCTTTTTATGGCATACAGGTTTTCAGTTTTAATCGTGTGAACATAAACGATTCCTTCATCGATATAAAGCGATGACTGAACCGTTAAAGTAAGAGACTTAAGTAAATCTTTATTGTTTGTAGCGGTGTTAATGGAATATATATCACCGTCCTGTGTCGATAAGATAACTTTATCACCGTATAATACAGGGTCTGCCGATATGGCTTTATTCAATTCCAAAGCGGTTATCAGCGTTCCGTTAGTTGAATCCAATATATAAACAAAACCGTCCATGTTGGGAGCATAAATTACTCCGTCGACCATTAAGGGAGTAGCCCAAAACCAGTTTCTGGGTGTATATTCGGCATCGCTATCGGAAGAAAATTCCCATATTAAATTACCGTTTTCGGAATTTATTGCATAGATTCCGCGGTCAAGCGAGCTTATATAAATGACTCCATTATCGTAGACAGGAGTAGCTACGATAGGCCCGTTCGTTTCAAAGGGCGCATTCCATCTTAAATCACCCGAATCAATATCTAGAGCAAAAAGCCTCTTGTCGTATGAAGCTATATATATAGTATCTCCATTAAGACAGGGAGTCGCCCACAAGGTATCTTCGGTATCGTATTGCCAGATAACCGCCTGCGTATTTATATTCAGAGCGGTTACTGTTCCGCCTACAGCGGAGAAATATATAGCGCCGTCATTAAGGATTAAACCGCCAATGATACCCTGAACATAACCTTCGGAGGGATACTTCCATAACAGGTTTCCGGAGGCAGTACTGTAAGCATAAATTTTTCCGGAATATGTCGCTACATAGACTACGCCGTCAGCTACAATAGGGTCGGCATATATCACCGAGGCGGCAGAGCCAGCACCACAACTGAGAGCACTAGACGAAACCACATCACTCTCGATTTCCCGCTGCCATATAACGGAACCGTTGTTCTTCTGAAGCGCTGTCAGCTTGCCCTGCGAAGCAACGTAAATAGAATCGCCATCCACCACGCAGCCTGTCCAGCCGTAATTAGTATACGCACCGGAAGAGCAGCTGGTGAAAAACGATGCGGTAATTAATACTAAAATAAGTATAATTCCCTTGATCATTACATTTTTATTTTTTTTCATTTTTATTCTCAATAATAATCCCGTTCAGTATATTATTGTGTCCCTCCGTTTATTTCCGGCACGGGGTCATACCCGCCTTCATGCCACGGATGACAGCGGGCAATTCTTTTCATTCCAAGCCAGGTACCTTTGATTATGCCGAATCTACCGATAGCTTCATAGGTATACTGGGAACATGTGGGGAGATAGCGACAGTTGGAAGGTAATACTTTAGATATAGTTAACTGGTAAAACCTAATTAACGCTAATGATAGTATCTTCATGATTCTCCACAATTAAACCGGCTTGAGATATAAGCCTCATAACCGATGATTTTAATTCATGAAATCCCAAATCTGATATCCCAGCTCTGGTAACGAAGATTATATCATACCCGGGTTTTAACTCAATCTGTCTCATTATCTCACGTAATAATCGCTTAGTTCGATTTCTGATAACCGCATTTCCGATACGCTTGCTTACTACAAAACCATACCTGGAGTACTCTTTGTTATTAGCCAGGATTTTCATTACGAATACCCTGTTCCCCCACGGTTTACCCTTCCTGTGAATCAGCGTATAGTCTGCGGTACTGGTAATGTATTCTTTTTTTCTCATCACCTGAACCAACTCGGCCAAGACTTTTCCACTTGCAAACGCTGTTTGATATACGAAGGAGATATATGAATACTGCTTTAAAAGCAGTTACTATACAACAGTCAAGCGTTTGCGTCCCTTAAGACGCCTCGACTTTAATACCAATCTGCCGCCGCGTGAGCTCATCCTGGCCAAAAAGCCGTGCTCTCTTTTCCTGGGAATTTTCTTCGGTTGATAGGTTCTCTTTGGCACTGTAAACTCCTTAACAAATGTTTATCTATCTCTGTTACAGTAATATCCTCCGGCGGAGGTCAATATTGCAAAAGGGATAGAATTATTTTTTTACTTATTTTTCAGAATAATACTTTCTTTAGTATTTTAGTTATTCTGTTTTTTTTCGTTTTTATGCTACTCTTTATTTACCGGCTCTTCCTGTTTAATTTCAGCCTTTACTTCTTCCTTGACCTCGGGTTTTGCCTGTTCGCCTCTGGCGGTGGCAACCCTTATAGAAGCTACATCACCCATCATGCTGATATGCTGGGGAGCAAACGGCAGCAATGCAATATGGCGAGCTCTTTTGATGGCAACTGCAAGTGAACGCTGATGCCTGGCACAGGTACCGGTTCTGCGGCGCGGTTCGATTTTGCCACGGTCAGAAATATAATTGCTGAGCATGGTATTGTCTTTATAATCTATTTCTTTTATCTTGCCCGTGCAGAATGCACACACCCTGCGACGCGGAGCAAATTTACCGCCGCTTCTCCATGAACCAGTTTTACCTTTTGTATTGGGAACAATTCGTTTAGCCACTAGTTATCTATCCTCTACCCTATAATATTTTTTCTAATTGATTACATTATTAAAACGGGATATCATCAGGCTCGATTTCAACTGTCTCAGGTTCTTCACCTTTATCATCACCGAGCGTCGAAGATGCCTGCCTATCCAGGAATGTTACCCGGTTGGCGATGATTTCAGTTCTGAAACGTTTTTGACCGTCCTGCCCTTCCCAACTGCGATTATGCAATCTTCCTTCGACATATACTAATCTGCCCTTGGAAAGAAACTGGTTGCATTGTTCAGCCAGTTTATTCCAGGTTACTACCGTAAACCAATCCGTTTCCTGCTTGCGTTCCCCTTCCGGAGTCGTATAAACCCGGTTGGTGGCAACTCGAAAAGATGTTACTGGATTACCGTTAGGAGTAAAACGCATTTCCGGGTCGCTACCTACATTGCCGATAATCATAACCTTATTTAGATTCGCCATCCTACACGTTCTCCTTTTTATCGTCTAACGCATATAAAAGTAATCAGTCTTCTGATTTTATCAACATATGTCGTATAACATCTTCGGATATGCGAAGCTTTGCTTCAAGGCTGTTTGTCTGGGACGGATTCATGGTACAGCGTGTCAACACATAATAACCTTCCATGAATTTCTTAATAGGATACGCCAGTTTCCTTCTCCCCCACTGTTCCACCCCGGATATCTCTCCGCCTAAAGCTACTATGTTCTGGTTTATGGCATCAACTTTAGTTTCTACTTTGTCTTCTAATGAACCGGGATTGAGCACCAGCACCAATTCATAATTTCGCTTCTGCTCAACATCACCGGCTACGGCTACAGCTTCTTTTCTTTTTCCTTTTGTTATCGTTGCTCTTGGCACTAACTTAACCCCTCGAAAATTTTATTGTTCATTATAGCATACATAAAGATTTGTAAACAACGCTCTGAATATGATGCCTGATTTTAATACAATTTTAAATAAATATTTTATTTATACGGCAAGTATTAATCTGCTAGGGATTTGACACAATTTTACATCCTTGATAGACTTTACTGGTACCTTAAATTTATCCCATTACGGCCCCGTGGTGTAGCGGTCTAACATGCCACCCTGTCACGGTGGAGATCGGGGGTTCAAATCCCCCCGGGGTCGCCAGTGCAATACGCCTTCTGGCTGTCCTTCATATTGTAAGTCAAAGAAAGCTTTAAATTCTGACCTTGGTGTTACTCCTATTACTTTCTTGTTTTTAATCCATACCGCTTCAAATAGAACTCTAGCTAGTCTATTCCTTTGTTCCGGTGTAGCTTGCGCCCAAGCCTTCGAAATATCCATTAGAAATTGTGCTAACCTATCAATAGTCTCTTTGTTATGTTGAGTTGGCTGAATTTGATTGAGCTGCCCTTTAATTTGGTTGTATTCTTTAAGGTAATCTTCTCTGGATTTATGGCCCCACTCGTACAACTCTTTCAACCTATCTAAACGTGTTTTCAGAGTCTTATACGTTATCTCTGTATCATAAGCAGACTCTAGAGTTCTTTGTGCCTCCAGAATTTTTTCTTGATAGTTATCTGGGATTGAAAAAACGTGTAAATACTCAATCAATTGATTCTCATACGTATCTAAAAAAGTAGAAGATTCGCAACAGCTATTTCCCTTTATCCTTCCAGTGCATACAAGTCGTACGCGTCCTCTCCCTACAAATGCTCGCAAACTACTTCCACATTCTGCACATTTTGCTATACCTGATAGCGAATACGTATGAGCATCTGCCCTTATAGTATTCGGATGATGAGCTCTTATTTCACGCATTTTTCTCGCCTCTTCAAATAGCTCTTTGCTAATAAAGATTTCGTGTTTAGCTTTAATCCAACCACTATTTCCATCTGTAATCTCGCCAACATAGAACCGATTCTTTAACATATCCTTGACAGTATCTTTTGAAAATGGTCTGGAACCATGTGTCCCAGTAGTTCTATAACCGTAATTATTCAAAGCCATTGCGATCAATCGGTCAGATTTACCTTGACCGGCTAACTCAAAAGCCATTTTCAATCCTTCCCAGTTTCTAACTACGATAGACTTATCGTCTATTACAATTTCTCTATCTTGGGTGTCTGGAATAGGTATTCCGTCAGTACCTTTCATAACACCGAATGGTAATGTGCCACAATATAATCCCTGACTTCTTCGTTCATGCCAGCCCTTTTTAGTCTCTTGGCTAAGATTATCAGAATAAAGTTCTGCAAGACCACCTAGCATACTTAAAGTGAATTTTCCCCAAGGAGTTGAAAATTCCATCTGTTCAACTATAGATATAAAGCCAACACTGGCTTTTCCTAGCTTGTCAAAATAGTCTAAAGTTATGCGTAATTTACGAGAAAATCTATCGACTTTATGGACCACTATGATATCGTATTTACTATTTAATCCATCAGATATAGCTTCTTTAAATACAGGACGTTTATTAATATCTTCAGTTCTAGCTGATTTACCCTCTTCAATATACTCTTTGTAAATCTCCCAGCCTTTAACAGTAACCAAGTTTTCAAAAGCACGTATTTGCGCATCAATGCTATACCCTTCTACCTGTTCCTCACTGGATACTCTTGCATAAAGTGCTGCTCTCATAGTAGTTTTCTCTTTAATTCTTCTATTTGTTCTTTTGACGGCATTTCTGAACCAAGATATTTAATTACTTTCTGTATTACCTTCTTACCCTCCCGCTTGTTTTCTACCAGGTAATAGTAAGTTTTACTCCCTCTTTTCTT
>CAZGVH010000079.1:0-5305 GCA_964528955.1 uncultured Dehalococcoidales bacterium
CGGAAACCTCCCAGTGGAAGGGTGAAATCTATATCAATGTCACCGGGGAAATCCCTGACGCCGAGAATGTAAAATTATCGGGAACCTACCTGACGAAAGTTTTCGACGGCGCTTATAACGATGTCCCGAAATGGATTAAAGAGATGGAAAAATACGTTTCTGAAAAAGGGAAGAGCGTCAAGAATTATTATTTCTACTACACTACCTGTCCGAAATGTGCTAAAAAGTACGGACATAATTATACAGTAGTATTTGCCGGAGTATAATCTATCGCTATTTAACTATTTTTTAGCTGCTTTTTAGCTTACTATTGTTTTTATCGCGGCGTCTTACGCCTGCCGTCTATTAGGTGGCACACAGCCTGAACCGGGTGTTTATATATCATACGGGGGCCGGCATATCTCATAACTTTCCGGATTCGTTCCCTCATCTGCGGTTTGTAACAGTGCACCGTACATTTGGCGCAGGTTGTTTTTCGCTCTCCGAAAGGGCAGCTTTCAAGTCTTTTCAAGGCATAATCTCTCAGCTCACGGCAATCGTTGCATAATCCTGCAGCCGCATGATTCTCTGTACAATACATGGTAATCATCGTTATCAGGGTTTTCTCTTCCCGTTCTATTCGTTTACTTTTATTCATTTTAATATTTATTATGATTGAAATTGTAAGAATAGTCCAAACGTCTTTAAAATAGTAAATATTTATATTTAAATTATTCCAAAACTCATTGACAATAGTCAGATTCGGTAGCATAATAACTTTGAATAAGTTGTGCATACGATCGATAATTCTGAGTTCTTATCAGTATAATTGCCGGTAAAAAACTATCGGTTGTTAAATATTATAAGGGAGGATGATTTCTATGGAATGGGCGCTTATTATCGCAATTTTAACTCTGGTCGCAGGCATCATAGTTTTAATCTGGCCGAAAATTCTTAACTATATAGTGGCCGCCTTCCTGATTGTAACAGGCATACTGGGGATTATCGCTAATATCTAAACAATAATCCCCTTTCAATAATCCGATTATTCGACCGGGCAGGCAACTGTTCAGGTATAAAAATTAGTCTATACCTGAACAGGATGTTATGTTATCGTTCTTTTTTGATTTTCTCTACCTCTTTGGCGATGGCGGCCTTTTCCGATACTATGGTATCAAGTACGAATACTTCGATAAAATTCCAGAGTACGAATACCCCCCATATTCCAAGCGGCCATAGGAACCACATGTAACCTCTCCCCGATAACAGCCATATAATTAAAAGCACGACATTGACAATGACATAAGCTCCCAGGTGGCTGAAAAATTCCCTCTTCTTTTTCACCCTTTTTCTAGCTTCCTCGTAGATTTCCTGTTCTGATAGTTCCATATTTAATTACCTCCGCCATTTAATATCGAAAAATTCAGGAATGAGCCGGTCTTTTATAGATATCCGGTTTTTATTACGGAATAAATTATACCATAACGTTTTTATTATATATGTCTATACTCTATTTAATTTCGTAGCGAAAAAGCACCTGCAGGTGGTAGAATTTAGCAGTAAGCTAATTTAATGTATAAGGAGGGTTATACTTAATGAACACAATAAAAATAATGCCCTGTCTGGATATGAAAGACGGCAAAGTAGTCAAGGGAATCAATTTTGTAGGCATTAAAGAAGCGGGCGACCCTGTGGAGAACGCCGCTTTTTATCAAAAAGAAGGCGCCGATGAACTGGCGATGCTGGACATAGCGGCGACTCTGGAAAACCGCAAAACCCGGCTGGAATGGGTACGCAAGGTGTCGGCTGTCATCAATATACCTCTGACTGTAGGCGGCGGCATCTCGTCTCTTAAGGATATAGAATTAGTTTTAGAAGCCGGAGCTTCCCGGGTATCAATGAACAGTGCTGCTGTAGATAATCCAAATCTTGTAAAGCAGGCAGCTTTAAAATTCGGTTCCGAAAAAATCACAGTAGCCATTGATGCTCGCAGAAACAAGGCTTTGCCATCCGGATTCGAACTGGTTGTTTGCGGCGGTACCAGGCCCATCGGGCAGGACGCTGTGCTATGGGCAAAACAGTGTCAGAAACTGGGAGCCGGGTTTATTCTTCCGACAAGCATTGACGGCGACGGAATGCAAACCGGATACGACCTCGATTTTACAAGGGCAATTGCCGATTCCGTAACGCTACCGGTTGTAGCTTCGGGAGGAGCCGGAACACTCGAACATTTCTACGAAGGGGTAATCAAGGGCAGGGCGCAAATTTTACTGGCGGCTTCGGTGTTTCATTACCGTATATTAAGTATAAGACAGGTAAAGGAGTATTTGAAAAGCAAGGGGATCCCGGTTAATCTTTAAAAGTAATGTCTTTGTTTATAAAGACCTCTTTATTAAAATCTGGTAAACTGTAAACAGGATACTATGACTATCGTGCCGTTTTTAAATTTATTTAAGGAGGGAACTATGAACTGGTGGATGTGCAGCGAATGCGATTATGTACTGCAGGCGGAATTGCCCCCCGAAACATGTCCGAATTGCCATGTCGAATGCGTTTTCAGCGATGTAACCTGTTATACCCCCGAGTGCGGCGGTCCCGGACACCTTAATACGAAAATGGTTGCCGAGAAAGCGAAACAGGGGAAACACAAAATTAATTAGTTATTAACGAACGTCTGAACCAACCGGATAAAATAAGCCTCTGTGCGATATTGATTCAAACAGAGGCTTATCAATTCTTACGAATACTTATGCTTAATCAGTCGTTGGCTTCTTTTTCCACCAGGATTCCGTATAAAACCTTACCCTGTATCAGTTTACGGCAGAAAATTTTCCTGTCGTTGGCTTCGATCAGGCAATCATCGGCAGGAATATCTTTCCATGTACATATACCGGCAAATATTCCATACTGAGCGCTCAACGTTCCCCGGCAGGAAATAAACAACCCCGATCTGATACCCCAACCGGCTTCGATATCTCCGCCTGCCTCTATGCGTTTGCCTGACCTGATATCATTTACTGCTTTGATATTTTTATTGGCTTGAATACCTTCTCCTGCTTCGATTCCAAGCCCGGATTCAATGTCGATGCCAGATTTGATATCCCAGCCGGATTTAATCATTTTACCGGATTTGATACTTCCCCCGGCTTCCAGACAGTAACTGGCTTTGATATTCCCTGCCGCGATAATATCCATCCCGGCAACCGTGCTTTCTCCGGATTCGATATCTCCATCTGCTATATTAATATTATGTCCTGCTTTTATATTTTCTCCGGATTTAATGCTTTTATTGCTTTTAATATTTCTGTTTGCCTCGATACTTCCTGAAACAAGCAGTTTTTTATCCAGATTAACTTCAATGTTGAAATCACTTTTCAGATTGCCGTCGATTTTATATTCCACTCCGCTTTTTATCAATCCGGGGTAGCTCTCGTCAATTATAAGATTCATGTTAATTCCTGCTGACTGAACCATTTTTCCAAACTTCCTCCTTTGAAGTATCTAAATGTAATTATTTTGTTATAATAATTTAACCTATTAACGAAAAATGTGCAAAAATATTATTAGCTGTCAATATAACAAAATGCCACTGGTATTATAGCACCAATATATATTTTCGACATAGAAAAATGATATAATCAATGGAAGCAGTTGGTTACAGAAACAAAAACTCTTGAAATCGAAGGCGTTAGCGTACTCTTTCAACGCAGCAGGAAAGCAAAGCGGATAATTGTTTCTGTTGCCCCTTTTTACGGTGTGCGCGTAAGTATCCCTTACTCATCTTCTTATTTACAGGCTGAAAGATTCGTTCTTTCGAAGATGAAGTGGGTCAGGAAACATCTCGAGAAGATAAAGTATTTTGAATCCGCTGTGGAATCCGGGAATAAACTCGACGGATTCGACGGTATCGGGGAAGCCGCCGCCAGAGAAAAACTCGTTAAAAGGCTGGCATTACTGGCAAACAGGTATGGATTTAATTATAACCGCGTGAGTATCCGTAATCAGAAGACGCGCTGGGGCAGTTGTTCTGTTAAAAACAACATTAGTCTCAACATGAAGCTGGTCAGGCTGCCGGAAGAATTGATGGATTACGTGATACTGCACGAACTTGTGCATACCCGTGTAAAAAACCACAGCCGGCAGTTCTGGGAGGAACTTGATAAACTGGTGGGAGACGGCAGGCGGATACGCAGGTGCTTAAAAAATTATAACGGGGCGCTAGGCATTTAAAAAGTGACTATGTTATTTGAAATTCGTTTTGTATATAGTATCAGCTGTTTATCATGTTAATAATTTAAATGAATATACATCGTACCCCCACAGAAAATAATTAAGGAGGTATCATATATATGGCAATCAGGATCGTAACCGACACTACCTCTGATATCCCGCAATCTTTAGCTGAAGAGTTTGGCATCACCGTCGTTCCCGTTTACGTGCAATTCGGCAACAAAACCTATCGCGATAGGGTAGACATCACAGAATCCGAGTTTTATGAAAGGTTACAGCATTTTCCGGTACATCCCACTACCTCGCAACCCAGTCCTCAGGATTTCGCCGATATTTATAAAAACCTCTCTAAAGATGCCGACGGTATCATTTCGATACATATAGCAAGCAAGTTGAGCGGCACTGTTAATTCGGCGCTTTGCGGCAAAGAGATGTCCGCCTCAGGATGTCCGATTGAAGTAATCGACACCCGATCGGTATCCATGGGGGTGGGATTGATGGTTGTAAAGGCGGCTCAAATGGCTGCGGCAGGCAAGGATTTTCAGCAGATTGTCGATGAGATTAAGCAACTGCCTGACAGTTCGCATATTTGGGCGGTCTTCGATACCCTCAAGTACTTGGCTATGGGAGGGCGTATCGGCAAAGGCAAGGCGTTACTGGGTAACGTATTGAATATAAAACCCTTGCTGATGCTTAAAGACGGGGAGTTTCTGCCTGCTGCCAAGGCGCGCAGCCGTGAAAAGGCCATAGATATTCTTTATGGTTTTGCCGAAAAAGCGGGCGCTATCGAAGATATTTCCGTCATGCATTCTACTACTCCTGATGAAGCCAAAGCTCTGGCCGACCGCCTGGAATCGCTATGCGGCAAGAAGGCTAAAATTGCCAGGTTGGGACCTGCTCTCGGGGTACATGCCGGTCCCGGCGCACTGGCGATAGCTTTATTGACCTCCGGGTGAGGCTGTAAAATGTCGATACGGGAAATCGGATGCTGCGGCGCTTATTGCCGGACATGCATAATATCGCTTACCAGGGGCACATGTAAAGGCTGCAAGCTGGGTTATGATACAGGGGAAAGGGATATATCCAAATCCCGCTG
>CAZGVH010000080.1:0-5280 GCA_964528955.1 uncultured Dehalococcoidales bacterium
TCATAAAGGTTGCCGGTAAAATACCACCATTCGTTGCGGAAACCCTCATGCGGGCTGTGGTCTTCCGGAAAAATGAAGTCTATTACCTTATCTGCTATACTGTAGCCCTCGGTATCGCTGTTGCTTAAAGCCTCGATGATATTTATTTTTACCCCGTCGCCGTTGCTATTTTCACAGTTGCATCCGGTTAAACCGGCGGATATCGCTATCAGCACTAAAACCGCTAAAAGTGAAATTAATCTCAGTGCGCGAGAATTTTTCATTTTATTCCTCCCTCAGGGCTTCGGCGGGTGAGGTTCTCGACATTCTCCATGACGGGTAAACGCTGGCAAGCAGGGATGCTGTGATGGCGATAGCCAGCGCTTCTAATATAGTCCCGGCGCCGATTGTCATCTGGATGCTCCAACCGAACGAGCGGATGTTGATTGTCTGAATCAGGATTATCGACATAAAGATTCCCAGCGGAATCGCCAAAATTCCCGAGATGGCACCCATAAGTCCCGTTTGCAATGCAGTCATACTCCATATCTGCCGCGGCGTTACTCCTGTTGCTCTCAAGATGCCGAGTTCCTTGATTTTTTCAAGCTGGTAGGCCATCAGCGCGCTGAGTATGCCGATAAAGGCGACGATAATCGCCAGGAACTCCAGAACCCTGGTAATCAGGAAGGTGCGGTCGAATAAAACAAGTACATTGCCTCTGATGGTGGCGCTGTCGGTTACCGTAATCCCGGCTGTGTCGGCGACGATGGCTTTAACCGCTGTCATAACGGCATCCTTGTCTCCTGTATTTTCTAGGTATAATCCCAGCGATGCGATAGTATCGTCGTGCCAGTATTTCACATAGACGCTCTGTGCCATGATGACCTTGCCGGCATCGGAACTGTAATCATAATAGATACCGCTGATGGCATATTCCTGTTTACCCTGTTCAGTGGTAAAGGTGATCGTATCCCCGACGGATAAACCGTGTTTATAAGCCAGGGGCTCCGAGATATAAACAGCTTCCCCGTTTTTCAAAGCCTCCCAGGCGGGGAGGGCGTTGCCGGTTTTTAACTGGTATTCCGTGCGGCACTGTTCGACGGGAGTAATAACATCCACTTCCAGCGTGCCGTAACCGGTTACCAGAAAGACGGTTTTCAAACCCTTGGTGGCTTCAATGCCGTCGAGTGCAACAATCTGCTCTACCAATTCCTGGGGCAGGGGAGTCTCGGCTGTGCTGGAAACATTCTCCATGGTATTGACGTAAACGTCCCCCTGTATTGCCTGCTGCATCCACAACTGCACCGTGGTACGGAAGCTCTCTATCATAATGCCCATGCCGATCACCACCGAGATGGCTACTACCATAGCGGCAATCGCCGTTCCGGTGCGGCTGATGGAACCGGCGATTCCGGTAACCGCCATCTTGTAAAGCACGCTGGTCTTGCTGCCCACCCTGCTCATAAAAAGCCCCAGGTATTTCGAGATCAGTTCGGCAATAACGGGTACGCACAGGGCAAAGCCGATTACCAGCAGGAAAAGCGAAGCGAATCCGGCTATCAGGCTTCTTTGAGACAGGTAAAGAATGATTACCGATAACCCTATCATTCCCAGTCCGGTGAGCGTGATTTTAGGCAATAGTCTCTGGGCGAGGCTTTCAATTACCGAACGGAACCTGACGATTTGCGGCCGGGATGCCGCCGCTTCGAAAGCCGGTATAAAAGACGCTACCAGCGAAGTGATGACGCCCAGCAGCACCCCCTTTATAAAAATCCCCGAAGACAGTTCGAAGGTGGTGACGGTTAGCGTAAAATAGAGGCTGTTTATGGTACCGGCAACCAGCTTGACCATACCCTGTCCCAAACCGATTCCCAGCAGGACGCCGATTCCGGTGCCGATTAACGAGATAATGAAAGCTTCGATTAAAACCTCGGAAAATATCTCTCTCCGGGTGGCGCCGAGTACACGTAACGAGCCTAACAGTCCCCGGCGCTGGAGTACCGAAAAGGTCATCGTGTTGTATATCAGGAACATGCCGACCAATAGCGCCAGCATGCTCATCGCTGTCAGGTTGGTCCTGAAGGCATTGGTCATATTAAGCGTGGATTCGTTGCCGGCGGCGGTGGAAACAATTGTCATTCCTTCGGGCAGCCAGTTTTCGATAGCAGTTAGGGTATCCTTATCATCTTCGCCGATAACCATGCTGATATTATCGATTATTCCGGTTTTACCCAGCAGTTCCTGCGCAGTTGAGATATCGGACACCAGGAAACCATCCAGCTTGGCATCGTCCTCCTGCCCGGCATAACCGATAACTTTTACCTGTGTTTCCAGTCCGGCAATGGAAATGGTTATCGTATCTCCGATAGCAATATCCATCCTGTCTGCCGTAACGTAAGGGATAAGAACGGTGCCCGGCTCTACCAGCAGAGCCAGCGCCGATGTATCGAAAGTACCGCTCATTTCATCGGTCATATAGGAGCTTGAGAATATATCCAGCCCCATCAGGTTGACGGTTTCGCCGTTCAATTTGATATACCCTTCGACTACCGGAGAAGCTTCGACTTCCGGGAAAGCCAATACGAATTCGGTGTAGAAATTTTCATCCATTCCCAGCGGACCGCCGGTTATCTGATGCGTGGCGGTGCCTGTCAGGTTCTCGACTGAGAGCTCGAAAGCCTTCTGGGAACTGGTGTTAGCAATGTCGATGGCAACCACGACGGCAACACCGATGGAAACGCCGATAATCGAAAGCAGGATTACCCAGGGATGCTTGAAGAAGTATTTCCAGATCGAACGTGAAAGTATGCGGCTTACCATGCGACTTCCCTGCTGTGCTTTTTAAGCTTTCCTTCTTCCAGAAGCAGCAGCCGGTCGGCGAATTTGGCGACCTCTTTGCTGTGGGTAACCATTATCAGGTTTTTATTTCTCTGGCGGATAAGCCGGTCCATGATATTCAGGATATTCTGCCCGGTGTCTTTATCCACGTTTCCGGTAGGTTCGTCCGCCAGGATTACCAGAGGGTCGTGTACCAGCGCGCGAATTATGGCGATACGCTGTTGTTCGCCGCCGGATAATTTATCGGGATAGTCGTTTTTGCGGTCGAAAAGCCCCACTTCGTTAAGTAACTCCATCGCGGATTCCTTGTTGTCCATGCCGTTCAGCTCGAGAGGCAGCAGGATGTTTTCCATCACCGTCAGTGTCGGGATCAGGTTGAAGAACTGGAAAACAAAGCCGATATTCTTGCGGCGGAAAAGGGTTCTTTTCTGTTCGCTTAAGTTGGTGATATCGATGCCGTTGATGATGATTCTACCGCTGTCCAGCTTGTCGATACCGCTGATGACGTTCAGCATGGTCGATTTCCCCGAACCGCTGCGTCCGAGCAGTGCCACGCATTCGCCCTTTGCGAAATCGGCGTCGATGGAATTCAATACCGGATGAACCGTCAGTCCCTCGACATAACTTTTGGTGGCTTTTTGCAGTGAAATCAGCGGGGCATTCCCAGCTTCTTTATTCATAACTAACTTCCTGTGATGTTTTATTCGAGTCTAAAATCGGGGAAACCAAATGATTAATATAACTATTGTAATTTGAATAGAGTTTTCTTTCAACAATTGAGCTTTATAATGTATAATCAAAGCCGTAGACTATTATCACGCATCATTTTGGAGATACGGATTTGTTGCTTGAACTGAAAGTAAAAGACTTCGGCATTATCGAAGACATAAACTGGAACCTGAGCGAAGGTCTTAACGTCATCACCGGCGAGACCGGCGCCGGCAAGTCGCTGGTAATCGATGCCGTAGAGACCTTGCTTTCGGGTAAGATCGAAGAAGATAATATCCGCTACGGTTCCGAAGTCACCTTTATCGAGGGGCTGTTTGCGCTTCCCGATAAAGATTCGTTCGATAATCTTAAATCCCTGCTCGAAGAAAACGGTTTATCTTCGGAAGACGGGATGCTGGTAATAAGCTGCGAACTCAAAAGGCAGGGGCGCAGCGTAATTCGTATCAACCGCCGCGCCGTTCCGCGCAGCCTGTTATCCCAGGTCGGAGCCTATTTAATCGATATCCACGGACAGAGCGACCATCTTTCTTTACTGAATACAGAGTATCATATCGATTTCCTCGATTCCTATGCGCATACGCTCGGTTTGCGGCAAAATTTTGCTTCACTTTACTCGGAGCTTTCACAGGTAGAAGTCGAACTTGAATCACTGGCTAAGATGGATAAAGACACATCGGCGCAGGAGGAATTCCTGCGTTTTCAGGCAGAGGAAATTAAAAAAGCCAGGCTTGTAGATGGCGAGGATGCCGAACTTGAGCAGGAACTCAAGATCATCTCTGCCAGCGAGCAGTTGAAAGCCTCGTCATTCGAGGTTTACGGTATGCTTGACGGCGACGATTCGGCTTCCTCATCGATATCGGCGCTGGAAGCGTTGAACCGATCGGTTCGCATTATCGGCAGGCTGGTGGAACTTGACCCGTCTTTAAAACCTGAACTGGCAATGCTGGAAGGAGTTGTTCCCGACGTCGAGGAAGCGGCGCGCAGCATCCGTAACTATTCCGAGAACATGGAGTTCGATGTGGCAAGGCTGGCGGAAATCGAAGATCGCCTGGAACTTATCAGGAATCTCAAAAGAAAATACGGGCAATCCATTCCCGAAATCCTGTCTTATCTCGAAGGAATCGAGAGCAAACTGGGCAGGTTTTCCAATTCAGCGGAACGCATCGAGGAGCTTAAAAAGCAGTCCGCCGCGCTCAGACAGGATATGGGGAAACTGGGCTTCGAGTTGTCATCTTTACGCACTCAGTCGGCTCAAAAATTGATAGCACAGGTAAACAGGGAGCTTGCCGATTTGAAGATGGAACAGGTGAAGTTCGATGTCTCTATAACGCAAAAAAAATCTGTAAACGGCATTCCCTCTCCCGATGGCGACAATTACGAGTTTACCAGGCGCGGGGTAGATTTTATCGAGTTCATGGCGGCTACCAATCCCGGCGAGCCCTTCAAACCGCTGGCAAAAATCGCTTCGACCGGTGAAATTTCGCGCTTTATGCTGGCTCTCAAGGGGGCATTCTCGAAGACGGATAACATACCTATTCTTGTATTCGACGAAATCGATATCGGGGTAGGGGGCAGGTGCGGGGAGGTCATAGGCGAGAAATTATGGTCGCTGGCGCAGGGGAGGCAGGTATTGTGCATTACGCATCTGCCGCAAATAGCGGTTTTTGCCGATGCGCAGCATGCCATTCGCAAGAATACCGACGGCTCGCGCGCTTCCACCACTCTCGAAAGCCT
>CAZGVH010000081.1:0-5190 GCA_964528955.1 uncultured Dehalococcoidales bacterium
TACGGTAATTTGAGACGTTTTACTGGTAGTACCATCGCTAACGGCTATGGTATGAAGTCCACCGGCAATGGAAGGAACAGCAAATTGAGCAGTAAAATCACCGGTGGCATTGGTAGTAATGGTCGCAACACCCGGTATGGCAACGCCATCGATGGTAAGCGTAATATTTCTATTTGCACCAAAATTAGCGCCGGTAACGGTAATCGTTTGACCGACGTTACCGCTGTTTACATTCAGAGCTATCGAAGCATCTACAATGGTAAAATTGGAAGTCTGAGTATTACCTGCGGTTACTTCAACAGCATAAGTACCGGTTGCATTAGCCGGAACCGTAAAAGTGGCCACGAATCCGCCGGTAGCATCGGTAACGGCAGGAGTCATAACTACCGCAGCATTATTGAACTTGGCTGTAATGGCTGTGCCTCCGGCAAAGCCTTTACCTGTCACGGTAACAATAGTACCGGCAATACCCTGGGTTTTATCCAGAGTCATTTTTGGTGTAACGGTGTATGTTTGTTGAGTGTTTCCTACTTTAACAAGATGAGCGCCGCATACGGCAGCCGGAACAGTAATTTCTTTGCTGAAATTACCGAGAGAATCTGTGGTAACAGTGGCCACAGTTTGCGTGTCGAACAGGATAGATAAATTGGCATTGGGTGAAAAATTGGTGCCGGTAACCGTTAAAGTATCGTCTACTTTTCCGGTGTTAGTGCTTATTGTTAGAACGGAATTTAAAAGCACCTCAAAACTGGTCTGCGCCCAGATTGTATTTTTATCCTCATCTTCAGCTTTTACGGTATAAGTACCGGAAGCTAATGTATTGGGTATAACATAAGTAACTATGAAACTACCGTAATTATTTGTCCTCTTATATGTGGCGTCGAGCACCCAGGTAATATCGGTAGAAGTTAAAACGGAACCGTTAATGAATAATATAATTCCGTTCCTGTAATCGAACCCGCTGCCGGTAATTGTTAATACGGTACCGGCCGGTCCTGAAACCGGCGAAATGGTTAATTTAGATTTAACGGTAAAATTAAACTCGAATTCTGCCCCCGAATCTTCCCCGGTAATTTTTATTTTCTGAACGCCGTTTAAACTTTCCGGAATATCGAATATCAATTCAAAAGTACCGTCGTCCTCTGTATATGGGCTGCCTACAGAACCGCTGATATCTCTATTGGCAAAGGTTATTATCAATGCTTCCTCAGCAGCAAAACCGGAACCGGTAACGACAACCTCGTCACCGACATAGCCGTTATTTAAATCAATCGTTGCCTGTGCAATGCCATGAATATAAAACTCGGCAACCTGCAGTATTCTCGTATCCGAATATGCGGCTACAGTTTCCGATCCGGGGTGATATTCCGTTACATAAAAATAATAAGTGCCGCCATGCATATCTGTAAGGTCATCAGGGCCGTTAGTCAAGCTGCTGGGTATTCTTAAAGTATTGGCAAAAGCACTATCTCCAGGGGCGGTATATAAAAGCCCCTCCCATTCTGCATATGTAGTGACCTCATCTCCGATATCTTCACCGATTGCAGCCTGTTGGCTTGAAAAGTAGAGTGTATACTGGGTGGAAGGGGTACCGGTTAAGGTAACTGAAAACTTATCGTTTATCACACCCTCCGCATCGCCAAAATAATCATTGGTCGTAGAAGTCCCTTCAATATTCTCAATAATCAGGTTATTAACAACCGCCGCCGAAGCGATAGAAGCCGGAAGAACTGCTAACATTAACGCTAATGTAACAACCACTCCCAGCGTTCGCAATATTCCCTTTTTCACTAATTTCCTCCCCTAATAATTTCTTGTTTTAAGTCACGAAGTTTTTGTATTCAATTTATTGCTATCTAGGATAGACTGATAAGACATTTTTGTCAAGCTAATTATTCGTATTTTATAACGTTTTCAAATGTAAAAAGTTAGCTCCCTCCGGATAATATTTTTTACCATTACTATATGACAAAATAATATTGACTATTTTAGAACATTTGTGCTATTTTTATACCACTCGGCAGGATATGAGCTGAAGGAATCGTCAATGGAGTTATAAGTTATGGAAATGGAAACAACGATTGATGCCGAACTGGATTTACTCCCCGAACAATGCCACTACCGGGACGAAGGCTGCGAACTGGCCATGTCATGCTTGAATTGCCCCTTTCCGGATTGTATTCTCGGCGAACCGGGAGGTAAAAGAAAATTTCTCAAGGAGCAGAGAAATGACGAAATCTCGCGGCTCTTCGAAAAGGAACAAAAGAGCGTTAAGGAACTGGCACATATTTTTAAACTGAGCGTCCGCACCATTCAAAGAGCTCTCAAGGAACAGCATTAAAAACTATGGTACTACTGCAATGCAATATTAATACAAGAGGATAAATATAAACCTCTCCTCTATCCACTCTCCGCCGGCGGAGAGGCGAACTGAAAAGGGGTGAGGTAATAAAAATCTTTCGATATATAAAGGAGCGATATGGCAAACGATAACTTTAATCCGTCTCAACTGGAACAACTGGATTTGGAACGCATCCGTAATTACCGCCAAATGCTCGATTTCTATAACGGCAGCCATTGGCAAAGCCGCAATATCCGCAGCGAGAAACACCTTTCTTTCAACTATACTAGGGCGATTATCGACAAGGTAACCGCCTATATGATGGCAAGCGCACATTGCAAAATTGAGGCCATAGAAGACTCCGAAGAAGCCGGTGATAAAGCCGTAAAAGCGGAAAAAGCGTTGCTTCAGGCGTATAGTGACAATAACCTTGAGCAATTGGACTTCGATACCGAAACCGATTGTGCCATACTGGGAGACGCCTGTTATAAAGTAACCTGGGACACGGTAAACAGGCGTGTGCGGGTAACCGCTCCAGACATATCCGGTATTTATGTCTGGTGGCTGGGAGATGACACCTCAAAAATATGGCGCGTCGCTTCAAAATACAGCCTCACCGCCGATGAAAGCGCCTTGCTTTACGGTGTTAAACCGGCGGGAAAGACGGCAAAAATAGTCGAATTGTGGACGGACAATCTGTTCGAATTATGGCTGGACGGCAGCCTGCTTGAAAAGAAAGCCAATCCGTACGGATTTATCCCCTTCGTTATTTTCCCCAACCTGCGTGAACCAAAGAAGTTTTGGGGGAAATCGGACGTTGTACAACTGGCGGAACCTCAGTGCGAACTGAACCGCGCTATGAGCCAACTCTCGCGCATCCTGGAGCTGTCGGGAAACCCTATCGCCGTACTGGAAAACGTGGAAGAATCCGAGGATATCTCCGTCAGCCCGGGAGCGGTTTGGAACATTCCCGAAGAAGCCAAGGCTTACCTGCTGGATTTATTGCAGGGCGGCGGCGTCAACCTGCATATCGAGTACATCAATCTGCTTTACCGCACCCTGCACGACCTCGGCGAATCACCCAGAGCCACCTTCGGCAGCACTTCCGGCAATACATCGGGAGTAGCACTCGAAATCGAGATGCAACCGCTTCTGCAAAAGGTCTGGCGTAAGCGGCTTATTCGCAACACCACCTACTGCCAGCGCAACCGGCTTATCCTGAAACTGATATCGAAGTACAGCGGAATGGACTTCGGCAATTACAACCTGCGCATGGTCTGGAGCCCGGTGCTGCCTCGAGATATGACTGGGCTTGTTTCCAATGAACATATACTTGTCCAGAACGGCATCCATTCGAGGCGCACCGCTATGTCGCAAATCGGTATCGTATCACCCGAATCCGAGTTTGCAGACTGGCTGGAAGAGAGAGCCGCCATATTGAAGATGAACAACGAATACAGCACCAAACCTTCGGTGGGAAAAACACGTGAGAGAGTGGCTATAAATACCGCAGCAGAAGGATTTTAAGATACAAGGAGGTTTCACATTGGAAATTGAAATGAAGACACCCGAAGATAATCTGAATCAAGAGGAGACTGTGGAAAGCGAAAACGAATTGACCGGTTTAAAAAGCAAAATCGGCGAACTTGAGAAAGAGGCCGCAGGGAAAGAGCTGAAAATCAACGGATTGGAAACAAAGCTAGTCGATATGGCGGGGCAACAAAAAGAAACGCAAAACAGGCTTGCCTATGCCGTTAACAGCTACCGGACATTGATTACCGGTAATAACGCGGAGATACCCGCCGAACTGATAACAGGCGACAGTATCGAGGAAATCGACAGCTCGCTGGTCAAGGCAAAATTGCTGGTCGGAAAAATCAGGCAGGGACTGGAGAGCGAGCTTGCGGCGACACGCATCCCCGGCGGCGCACCTGTCAGAAGCGAACCGGATATCTCAGGGCTATCCCCTATCGAGAAGATCAAGTACGCCATGAATAAAAGTAAATAAAGATAATTGGATTTCTCGTCCAGATAATAAACCGGGGCCGTTCATGTCCTTCTACAGGCTCAGGATGAACGGGTCTTATCGAATCCATAACGGTGATTATAAAAAATGTTATTCCGGAGTCCCGATTTATCGGGACGAAGAATCCGGGGAGTGGGGAGAAGCAGCACAAAGGTATCCTACGGCAACAGGCAGAATATCAACCCTCATCCGGCATCCGGACTCATCTTGATGCCACCTTCCCCCAGGGGAAGGCAAAAAATAAGTAAAAATAGCCGCTTGTGGTGAGGCTTTACTAAGCCACTCGTGGTGAGCCTAAAAAGCCGTGCCTAAGAATGTTGAGTTCCGTAGTTCGGAACGAAATCCCGACAGGTCGGGATCGAATCCATAGCGGCGACAAACAAATCAAATTAAAAGGAGAAACAATCAATGGCATTAACTTTAACCGAAGCATCGAAATTATCGAACGATATGTTACTGCGAGGCGTGGTGGAAACCGTAATTAAAGATTCCCCTGTCCTGCAGCAGATGCCCTTTATCGAGGTCATGGGAAACAGCCTGACTTATAACAGGGAGAATACTTTACCTGGCATCGATTTTTATGATGTAGGAGACACGTGGTACGAATCGACTCCTACCTTCGAACAGAAGACTGCCAATCTGAAAATCGTCGGCGGCGATGCGGATGTGGATAATTTCCTGAAAGCCACGCGCAGCAATGTACAGGACCTGGAAGCGGCTGTTATCGAGATGAAAGCCAAGGCGCTCCGGCACAAATTCGAGGAAATCTTCATCTACGGGGATTCCGAGTCCAGCATCAAGCAATTCGACGGCATCAGGAAAC
>CAZGVH010000082.1:0-5167 GCA_964528955.1 uncultured Dehalococcoidales bacterium
TTTAACCGAATAAATAGATGAAAAAAAGGATGGAATAAAATCCATCCTTTTTAATTTATATCTTGTTCAATAATGTAATTATATCCGGGGACCCTTTTTCTTACGCCTTTCGGCAACCTTAATTCTCACCATCGAGCGGCGTAAGGCAGCTTCAACGCTTGCAGAATCTACTCCCGGTTCATATTTTTCAGCCATCATCTTTTCAGCACGTTTCTTAGCTTCCTCAGCCCTGGCGATATCGATTTCCTCAGCCCTTTCCGCTGAATCAGCCAAAACGATTACCCTATCGGGACGCACTTCCAGAAAACCGCCTGATATTGCCAGAGAATATTCTTCGCTGCCTTTGCGGGCAATTAATTCTCCGGGCTGCAGCATGGTCATCAATGGCGTATGCTTAGGTAGAATACCGAGCTCTCCATCGATTCCCGGTGCAATAACAATATCAACTTCATCGGAATAAACCGAGCGTTCCGCTGTTACTATATCAAGTTTGATTGTAGCCATATTAAGCCCCCGCTTTTATCTACTACGCCTGTAATGCTTTGGCAGCCTCAACGACATCATCAATGGTGCCCGCCATATAGAAAGCCTGTTCGGGTAAATCATCGTGCTTACCTTCGAGGATTTCTTTAAATCCGCGAATCGTCTCGGCTATGGGAACATATTTACCGGGGCGTCCGGTAAATACTTCGCCCACGAAGAACGGTTGAGTCAAGAACCTTTGTATCTTGCGGGCACGGTAAACTGTCAGCTTATCATCTTCGCTCAATTCTTCCATACCAAGAATAGCGATAACATCCTGTAAATCCTTATACCTCTGTAATATCCTTTGAACTTCACGGGCAACGAAATAGTGTTCTGCTCCGACGTTTTCCGGGGCCAGAATCCTTGAGGTCGAAGCCAGCGGATCCACTGCAGGATATAGAGCCTGTTCGGCAAGTGAACGGTCAAGTGCGATAACCGAGTCGAGATGTCCGAAGGTTGCCACAACGCCCGGATCCGTATAGTCATCAGCCGGTACGTAAATGGCCTGGAACGAGGTAATCGAACCCTGCTTGGTAGAAGTGATGCGGTCCTGCAATTGTCCCATTTCAGTGGCCAGAGTAGGTTGATAACCGACTGCGGAAGGCATACGACCGAGCAGTGCGGATACTTCCATACCGGCCAGTGTATAACGATAAATGTTATCGATAAACATCAGTACATCCTGTTTTTGAACATCGCGGAAATATTCTGCCATTGTCAGACCGCTGAGAGCTACGCGCAAACGCACGGCAGGCAACTCATTCATCTGACCGAATACCATGACGGTTTTTGCGAGCACACCGGATTCTCCCATATCTTTCCAGAGGTCATTTCCTTCGCGGGAACGTTCACCGACACCGGCAAATACCGAATAACCGCCGTGCTCGGTAGCGATGTTACGAATAAGTTCCTGAATGATAACCGTTTTACCTACACCGGCGCCTCCCAGAAGGCCGGCTTTACCACCCTTGGCAAATGGTGTTATCAGGTCGATAACCTTCAGACCGGTTTCAAGCATCTGTACGGTAGATTCCTGTTCTTCGAAAGAAGGAGGATTACGGTGAATCTGCCATTTCTCAGGGCTCTTTACTTCTCCCAGTCCATCCAGGGCGGTACCTGTTACATCGAATATACGTCCAAGGCATCCCTCACCTACCGGAACCGAAATGGGTTCACCCCTATCAATGGCTTCAACGCCCCTGGCAAGTCCGTCGGTCGGTGTAAAAGACAGACACCTAACCCAGTTATTACCAAGATGGCTTTGGACTTCAAGGATAAATTTTTCATCGCCATTTGTAATTTCAACGGCATTAAAAATTGCCGGTAGTTGCTCTGGCGGAAATTCAATATCAACCACCGAACCAATGACCTGTATTACTTTACCTTTTGCCATTACTTCCTCCTACTCAAGAGCTGCCGTGCCACCGGTAATATCGAGCAACTCGTTGGTTATCATTTCTTGTCTTACTTTATTGTAAACCAGTGTTAAATCTTCAATCAGTTCCTTGGCATTTTGCGTGGCATTGCGCATAGCTACCATTCTGGCTGATTGTTCGCTGGCTATTGCTTCCAAAATCGTATGGTAGACCTGCATTTCAACAAAGCGCGGAATAAGCCCATCGAGTACGGCGCTTGCATCCGGTTCATATAAATATTCCACGTTTTCAGTCGATGGAATATCGGCAGGTTCTACCGGTAATAACTTTTCTATAACAGCTTGCTGTGACATTGTATTAACAAATTTTGTGTATGCTATATAAACTTCATCAGTCTCGCCTTTAGGATACTCATCTAATACAATATGAGATATTGGTAAAGTCGATAGTAAATCCGGATAATCGCCGAGCCCGGTAAATTCCGCCTCGATTTTGCGTCCGGTTCTTCTTAAGAAATCCAGACCTTTTCTGCCGACGGCAATTATCTTGATATCGGCGCTTTTTTCCAGTGTAAATCTGACGGTCATACGGTTGATATTACCGACCAGACCCCCGGCAAGTCCCCTGTCCGGGGTGATATGTATAATGGTAATCTTTTTAACTTCATTTCTGGCAGTCAAACACGGATGCAACGGTTGCCCGCTGGAGACGGCCATTAAATCTGAAATGACCTGGCTGATTTTTTCTGAATACGGACGACCGGCCAAACCATGTTCCTGCGCTTTCCTCATCTTCGAGGCAGCGATCATTTCCATCGCCTTGGTAATCTTAGAAATACTTTTTACGCCTTTTATACGGCGTCGTATTAAACGTATATTAGCCATTTACGCTCCTAGACATACTTGAAGCTTTTCTTGAAGTCCTCGATAGCGCTCTTCATTTCGGACTCCATCTTGTCGTCGAAGTTCTTCTCTTTCGCTAATTTATTTACCAGTTCCGCATGGGTTGCCTTTATTGAAGTAAGCAATTTGCTTTCGAATTCCCTAACTTTTTCTACGGGCAGGTCATCAATATAACCGTTTAAAGTAGCATAGAGGATTATAACCTGGTTTTCGACAGGCATCGGTTCGAATTGCAGTTGTTTTAGTACTTCTTCAATCCTCTTGCCTCTGTCGATCTGCAGCTTGGTAGCTTTATCCAATTCCGAAGTGCCGAACTGTGCAAAAGCGGCCAATTCTCTGTACTGCGCCATTGCCAGTTTCAATTTGGCAGCAACCTTCTTCATGGCTTTTGTCTGAGCCGAGCTACCTACACGGGATACCGATATACCGATATTCAAGGCGGGTCTGATACCGGCGTTGAACAGGTCGGGCTCAAGATAAATCTGACCATCGGTAATTGAAATAACATTGGTAGGAATATAGGCCGAAACATCTCCGGCTTGTGTTTCGATAATGGGAAGCGCAGTTAATGAACCGCCACCTAACTCGTCGCTGAGTCTGGCAGCTCTTTCCAGCAGCCTGCTGTGAAGATAGAAAACATCGCCGGGATAAGCTTCTCTGCCGGGCGGCCTTCTGAGCAGTAATGAAAGTTGACGATAGGCCCAACCGTGTTTGGAAAGGTCATCGTATACAATCAAGGCGTCTTTGCCGTTCTCCATAAATTCCTCGCCGATAGCGCAACCGGCATACGGAGCGAGATACTGGAGGGCAACGGATTCCGACGCATTAGCGGCAATAACAATGGTATGTTCCATAGCACCGTGGGCTTCCAGATTTGCAACAACCTGAGCTACCTTGGCAGCTTTCTGACCAATAGCAACATAGATACAAAGCAGATCGCCATTCTTCTGGTTTACTATGGTATCAAGGGCGATAGCGGTTTTACCGGTTGAACGGTCGCCGATAATAAGTTCTCTCTGTCCGCGACCGATAGGAATCATGCTATCGATGGCTTTGATGCCTGTTTGTACAGGTGTATTAACCGATTTACGGGAAACAACGTTGGGAGCAACTCTTTCAAGGGGGCGGGTATGTTCGCTTTTGATAGGTCCTTTGCCATCGAGCGGTCTGCCCAGGGGGTCGACAACTCTTCCGAGAAGTGCTTCACCGACCGGAACCTCAGCGATTTTACCGGTAGCGCGAACTTCATCGCCTTCCTTAATACCTGTATCCTCGCCAAGTAAAATAGCGGAAACACTATCTTCCTCAAGATTAAGAGCAATTCCCATTACATCACCGGGGAACTGAAGCATTTCATTGTACTTCACGCCGGATAAACCGTATATTCTGGCAATTCCATCGCCGACTTCAATAACGGTACCGACATCCACCAGATTTACTTGGGTTCCGAATTGCTCTATCTGTTGCTTAATAATAGAGACTATTTCTTGTCCTTTAGCCAAAATACCCACCTCCTGTGTAAAACACGGTAATATGTAAAACTAAATGATTTCTTTCTTTAAGATATTCAATGCACTGCGCGTGCTGCCGTCAAGCAACTTACCGCCGACTTTAACGATAATCCCGCCTATCAATCCCGGGTCGGTGCTTTCCGGTTGAATCACGATTTTCTTTTCCAGCATATCGCCCAGGCGTTTGCTGATATTCTGCCTGGCTTTGTCGTCCAGCGGCACGGCAGTAATAACCTCGGCTCTTTCAATGCCTTTACTGCTATCAACCATTTGCCTGTATTCTTCTATAACATCAGGCAGTTTGTTGATCCTGCCGTTGGATAATAACATATAAACAAGGTTTACAACTGCCGAATCGATTCCGGACATCTTACCTGAAAGAACGGTTTCTTTTGATTTAAAACTGATGGCCGGGTTATCGAGATAAGAGGATACAGTTTTATCCTGGTTTAACTGAGAAACCGTTTCCAAATCGGATAACAGGGCATCCGCTTTATTCTTTTCCTGCGCAACAGCAAATAATGCCTGCGCATATCTCCTGGCAGAAAATTTCTTTGCCACAATAACTCCACAACTAAACTAAACTAATTTTTGTTCAGCATTTTGCTTTCTTCAAGCACTTTATCGATTAACTGTCGATGCTGTTCTTTATCAAGCGAGCGGTCTATAACTTTACCTGCGGCAAGAACCGTCAGGTCGGCAAAAGCATTTCTGAGTTCGCCAATAGCATCGTCCCGCTCTCTTTGAATCTCGAGCTTTGCTTTGGTTATCAACCTCTCCGCTTCGACTTTCGCATCCTGTTTTGCCTTTTGTTTAGTTTCTTCGCCGATTTGTGTAGCCTGTTCTATAATTT
>CAZGVH010000083.1:0-5137 GCA_964528955.1 uncultured Dehalococcoidales bacterium
AAAGGAAACTGCCGATAAAATCAAGACTGCTTTTACCGACCCCGCCCGCCTGCGCCGCTCCGACCCGGGCCATCCCGAAATCTGCAATATCTATAAACTGTTGGGGCAATTCGATGCACAGGGAAGAAGCGGCATCGATGAAAAATGCCGGAATGCCGAAATCGGCTGTGTGGAATGCAAAAATATGCTGATAACAGCCGTTAATAATGCAATGAGGCCTATCCGGGAACGCCGTATTGAACTCGAAGCCAACCCGAAAGCGCTGGAAGGTATACTGACGGAAGGCGCCGAGCGCGCCCGGGTAATTGCCCGGGATACCATGAGATTGGTGCGTAAAAATATGAAGCTGGTGTAAATGCTGGCTTCTTTGTTATTTATAAATCGTCTTTTATAATGCGACATATCAGTCAGAATTCGATGATAAGACTAATTAAACTTTTTATTATTAGCTTTTGCCTTCTGACGGTAATGGTTATCGGATGCAGTTGCAAGACCGAAGCTACTACAGTTACCAGCACGACTACCTCGGTTTCCAGTACTACTGTTTTATCGACAGTTTATTCGACCATCAACACTTACACTAATGTCATTTCAACGGTATCTACAACATTAACCGAAACAGTAACCAACTTTAAGACAATTGTCCCCTGATATGAAGCGGCGCCCGTTCCTTCATTTAACGATACCCGCGGGGCAATAGTGGGCAGGGTCTTGCTTGAGGAGGGAGAACCCGCTTATATGTATTATGTTTTGGTATTTATCGGAAGCGCTTATTACGGCTCGGTTTATTATACTGACCAAAACGGATACTATTCAATCAGCAATGTTAATCCCGATGTTTGTAAAATATATGTCATGCAGTCAGAACCGATGACGGATATTACATGGGAACCGGATGCGGTTATTACTCCTTTAGCTGGAATGATAACCACGGTTCCGGATATTATATATCATGTCTCCACATAAATACTGTGAAAAAGCAAAAATCCCCTTCTCAATATGAAAAGGGGATTCAAAAATGATTGTAAAAAGATTGGTGCTTAAGCCTTATGCCGCTCCAAAAAACGCTTCATTCTTTCAAGGGCTTCTTCAATTTCCTTGAGCGAAGTAGCATAGCAGCAACGTACATACCCCTCTCCACCCAGCCCAAAAGCCGTACCAGGGACAACCGCCACCCTCTCTTCCATTAATAATTTTTCGGCGAACTCCTCGGAGTTCATACCGGAACTCTTGATGCTGGGGAAAGCGTAGAATGCCCCCTTCGGTTCGAAGCAGGAGAGACCTATTTTACGCAGCCCGTTTACCATTACCAGTCGGCGACGGTTATAATCCTCGACCATCTCCGTAACATCGTCCTCTCCCGACTTCATAGCTTCTAAAGCCGCCATTTGTGCCATGGTAGAAGCGCACATTATAGTGTACTGATGTATCTTTGTCATAGCGGCAATGATCGACTGACTGGCAGCCGCATAGCCGATACGCCAACCTGTCATGGCAAAGCATTTAGAATAACCGTTAAGTAAAACGGTGTGTTCCTGCATGCCGGGTAATGCTGCAATACAGGTATGCTCGATACCGTAAATCAACTGGGAATATATCTCATCGACAACCATCAAAATATCATGTTTACGTGCAACTCCCGCTATTTTTTCCAGCTTCTCACACGGCATCACGGCACCGGTCGGATTTGCGGGATAACCCAGAAGAATTGCCTTTGTCTTCGGGGTAATCCGGGATTCGATATCGGAAGCGTTGATTTCAAAACCGTTCGCCTCAAAGGTTGGAATGCTCACAGGAACACCGCCGGCCAGGAAAACACAGGCAGGATAAGAAACATAGCAGGGGTCGGGTAAAATGACTTCATCGCCGGGATTCAATATAGCCCGCATAACAAGGTCAAGCGCCTCACTGACGCCAACCGTAATCAGCAATTCCGACTTCCAATCGTATTCAAGGTTATAATGCTTATTAATATAACGGGATAGTTCCTGACGCACCTCCGGAATCCCTGAATTGGAGGTGTACATAGTCATACCTTTCTCCATCGAATATATGGCTGCCTCTCTAATATGCCAGGGTGTAGTATAGTCAGGCTCTCCGATCCCCAGTGAAATCACCCCTTCTATAGAATTCAAGAGATCGAAAAATTTACGTATCCCGGAAGGAGCCAGGGCTTTTGCTCTGTCTGATATCAATCTGCCGTTTTTATCATTGTTCATAATAGACCCGCCAAAAATATATTTTTAATCAGCGAATTCGATTAATTACCGGAGTTTACAGGATAACGGGCTGCCGCTTTATCTCTTCGGGGCCGTTCATGATGACGCCGTCTTCCTTGTATCTCTTCATAATAAAATGAGTGGCAGCGGCGCGCACACCCTCGATGGGTGATAGCTTTTGACCGACGAAATCGGCGACTTCATGCATCGATTTACCCATCACCAGTACCGCCAGGTCATATGCTCCGGACATCAGGTAAACGCTGCGGGCCTGCGGAAAGCGGTATATTTTTTCGGCAATGGCATCGTATCCGGTATCCCTCTGGGGAGATACCTGAACCTCGATTAAAGCCCAGACATGCTCATCGTTGACCTTATCCCAGTTGATAAGCGTTTTGTACTTGAGTATCTTCCCTTCTTCCTCCGCCTTCTTGACGGTAGAGACAACCTCATCCCGAGATATACCCAGCATGGTAGCTATCTGTTCGGGAGTGGTACGGGAATCTTCTTCCAGTATTTTTAAAATCTTTTTCAGCATATCCTTGCTCCTTGGCTAGATAGTAATATTGAACATTATTATAGCAGAGTTTGCAGATTTTCGTATCATTTATTCTTTTCCAGCCGTATAATATAAATATGGCGGACACTAAAGTAATCTATATTGCGATGAATCCACCTCCCGACCAGGATGATTTACTGGTCAAAAATATAGCCGGGATTATCGGGAAAAGCGTTTATGATACCCGCCTGGCAATAGCCGGGGAAATACCCAGAATAATTGCCCATTTCGATAATATACAGTTGACTGAAGAAATTGCAGTCAGATTACGCGACCTCGGACTGGAAATTATAATACTGAGGGAACTCGAACTCAGGCAACCGAAACCACCTTTTTACGCAAATTTATTAGAGTTTAAAAACGACGGCGTTATCTTCCGCAATAATCAAGGAAATGAAATAAACATAAAAACTGATGACGTTTCCCTGATAATAAAGGGAAAGCTGCAGACATCTGCCGCAATTGAAACCACTCAATCCAAAAAGAAAATAAATATAGCCGGAACTCTGCTAACCGGAGGCATACCGATTTACCGCAGAGTAGATGAAAAATCAACGTCGCAAATCGTTCAGGACGAATACTTTATCAGGTTGTTCACCCGGACTGCACCTGAAAGCTGTATCGAAATACGCCAGAAGACTATGAACTACTCATTCTTTGAAAACAAGATGGCCGCTTCTTCGCTGGCAAATTTTGACAACCTGTCCCGCATGCTTAAAGAGTTATTCACAAAGGCAGTTTTTGATGAGCGGCTTATCAAAAGCTATATGCCCGGCATTCACTCCAACCGCATCGACGACTATATCGAAGTGAAATGCAGATTGATTTACCTGTTCAATTCTATTACAAAATAGATCGTAATCACAGCTCTTTAATTACCGCTATAATATAAAGCTTGCAGTCTTCAATTTCCGAATATATGCTATACTGATAACAGATATACGGATTTCTTAAAGGTGTTTATTCCAAATGATTGAATTCTGGCATAACTTTATTTTGACTTTCGTTCCCCTGTTTATCGTTATAGATGCTTTGGGAACTCTGCCGGTGGTTATCACCCTCGGCGAAGGTTTGACGTTAAAAGAACGCCATAAGATGATAAATGTAGCTACCATCACAGCTATTGTCGTTGGACTGGCATTCCTGTTTTTCGGGCAGTTCATTCTCAACGTAATGGGGATATCCGTCGGAGCCTTTGCCATTGCCGGCGGATTGATATTGCTGATACTTTCGATTAAATTGATAATCACCGGACGCATGGTGGATGTCGACCGGGATGAAATGGTAGCCGTAGTCCCTATCGGCACCCCGTTGACAGCCGGTCCGGCAACAATTGCGACCCTGTTATTGCTGGCGATGCAGTATCCGTTGTATATCGTACTGATATCTTTTGCCGCAAACATGCTGATTGCCTGGGTTATTTTTCTTCTGGGAAACAGGTTCAGCCATTTCTTCGGCAAAGGCGGACTGGGCGCCATCTCCAAGGTATTCAGCCTGCTTTTGGCGGCGATTGCAGTCAGTATGATAATAAACGGCCTGCAAATGCTGGAACTGGTTTAATCACCAGTAGTACTTTCTACCCATAGTATTGACTCTTGATATTTCAGCTATTAAACTGGTAGTGTTGAGTAATGAAAATTATCGGATTAACAGGCGGTATCGGAAGCGGTAAGAGCACGGTGGCCGGTTTCCTGGCAGAACTGGGTGCTGTAGTTCTTGATGCCGATAAAATCGGGCACGAAGTACTGGAAACGAATGAAGAGGTACAACAAGAAATCGTCGATTACTTCGGCAGGCAGGTTCTTGATACACGAGGGGATATCAGCCGTAAAATACTAGCCGATATCGTTTTTAAAGACCGCGAATCTTTGATAAAGCTCAACCTGATTACGCATCCGCACATTTACCGCTTTATACAGAGAGCACTGGATGCTTATCAACAGCAAGGCGTACAGGTAGTAGTAATCGACGCTCCGTTGCTTATCGAAGCAGGCTGGTCGACTAAAGTTAACGAAACATGGGTGACCATCGCACCGAAAGAAGTCATCATAGAACGGCTTGAAAAAAGGGGCTTGAAGAGAGAGGATATCCTGTCGCGTATGAACATGCAGAGATTACCCGAAGACAGGATGAAAGCGGCGAAAATAGTTATCAATACGAATGTGTCGCTTGATGATTTAAAAAAAGCGATAGCCGATTTGTGGAAGAAAACTACAGTTGACACCAATCGTTGCTAGCTGATAGAATAAAGTGTTTTATTTATGGAGGTTTACTGAAATTTACGCGATAATTGAAACCGGCGGGAAACAGTATAAAGTAGCTCCCGGCCAAAGCATAAAGGTAGAGCGTCTCGCTGCTG
>CAZGVH010000084.1:0-5132 GCA_964528955.1 uncultured Dehalococcoidales bacterium
GGGATCGGTTACTTTGCAAACGCCTCCGTCCAGGTAAAGGATTTTTTGCGGGCATACGTCCGTGCAGGCTCCGCAACCGATGCATGATTGTTCGTCGATTTTAACCATTTTTTAGTTGATTCCCCCTCTTCTAAAATTTAAGATTTTCTATATGTACAAAAATTATCTGCTTTTTCAAAGCCGCAGGCGTTGCAGGAGTGGTCGCGGCAATCCGGAGTCTCTTTTTCCTCGAGTGCCCTTTTATATTCGCGTTTAAGGAATTCGACGGAAACCCCGGTATCGATGTGTCCCCAAGGTAAGGGTTCATCCAACGGGCGTTCCCTTTGCGTATAGAAATAGGGGTCGATACCTTCTTCATGGAAGGCATCCATCCAGATATTAAATTTGAACTGCTCTCCCCACCCGTCAAAAATGGCTCCCATTTGCCAGGCGCGGTAGATCACCTTTCCGATTCGCCTGTCTCCGCGTGAAATAACGGCTTCCAGCAGGCTTTTCGGATAATCCTGCCACGAAGCTGTTACATCCTTTTTTTGCAGTCCGTATTTTAATATTTCCTGTTTATGCATGATGTTTTCTTCGCTTTCCATGGCTACCCACTGGAAAGGCGTATGCGGTTTGGGCACGAAAGTCGATAATGTCAGGCGCAGTGAAGGTTTTCTGCCGGGAATTCTTCTGCCTTCTGCGCGTATTTTATCGACCAGTTGGATAATGCCGGTAATATCCTCGTCAATTTCCGTAGGCAAGCCAAGCATGAAATAGAGCTTCAGGCTTTTCCAGCCTCTCTGGAAAGCGGCGGATACGGTGTCCAGCACTTCCTGCTCCGGGATGCACTTGTTGATGACCTTTTGCAGTCTCTGGCTGCCGGCTTCGGGGGCAAAGGTCAATCCCGATTTCCGGCTGGTCGGCAGCGAGTCTATCAGCTTTACCGAATCAACCATCATTCTCAGGCTGGGAAGCGACAGGGCAATATTCCTCTGCCCGTATTGTTTTACCATCTTTTCCACCAGTTTATCGATTTCATGATAATCGCTGGTGCTGAGCGAAACGAGGGCGATTTCATCATAACCGGTGTTGTCGATAAGTTCTCCGGCGGCTGCCAGAACTTCTTCGTGGGAGCGCTGGCGTACCGGCCTGTATGTCATTCCGGCATGGCAAAAACGGCAACCGCGGCTGCAGCCACGGCTGATCTCAATCGCCGCCCGGTCATGCGTTGCCTCGATAAAGGGAACTACCGGCCTGGTTACCGTCGGCGGTAGTTTAGATGCGATTTGTCTTTTTATAACCGGTGGGGCTTCGGGGACGAGGGGGGTAATGCTTTTAAATATTCCGTTATCTTCATATTCCACTGCATAAAGGCCGGGGACGTAGATGCCGGGAATAGTTGCCAGTGTTTTTAGAAGGTCTTTTCTGGATGCTTTCTCCTTGTTATTCTTCCATTCCCTGATTTTATCTACCAATCCGGTAAGCAATTCCTCGGCATCGCCGATAACGAAGAAATCGATGAAATCCGCCATCGGTTCCGGGTTAAGCGCACAGCTTCCCCCGGCTATCACCAGCGGGTGTTCTTCCGTCCTCTCACGGGCAAACACCGGAATTCCCGCCAGGCTGAGCATATCCAGGATATTGGTATATGAGAGTTCGTATCCGAGCGAAAAACCGACGATATTGAATTCATTTAAGGGATGCCCGCTTTCGAGGCTTTGCAGGGGAATCCCCGCTTCTTTTATAGCGGCTGCCATATCCACCCACGGCGTAAAAACCCTCTCTGCCAGCACATCGGGCAGGCTGTTAAGTATCTCGTAGAGAATAGGAATCGCCATGTTGGACATGCCGATTTCGTATATATCGGGATAGCTCAAGACGACCTTAATATCTGTCTTTTGCCAGTCTTTTACGATGCTGTTCCATTCGCCGCCGGTATAACGCGCAGGTTTGGTAACATTGATTAAAATGCTGTCGGGGTAGGCCAAATTTTTCCTCCAGAACTATAATTATACGTTTTATGGATTATATGTTGCAATTCTATTACATCGCAAGACTGATTTTGCTTACAGTGGGGAAGTCGATTTTTGTTATCACTATCCTTGAAAGATTGCTTCGTCCGGGATTGTCGGGACCTGCAATGACATTACTTAATTGTCATGCTGAGTTCGTGATGGTCGAACGAAGCATCTGGGGCGGGGTAATTAAGTAGTATCGTAGCGATTGCTTCGCCTTCACCAATGGGAATGGACTCGCAATGGAAATATTGGGAGTCTTTGACCTTTACAGTAAACATATTTACAATAGCATCATAACCTTTGAGGAGAAAGATATGGAAAATCTGTGGGCGCCGTGGCGTATGGAATATATAAAGAAAGTCGACAATCCCGGTTGTATATTCTGCTTAAAACCGGAAGAAAATAAAGACTGCGATAACTATATTCTGCACCGGGGAAAACACAACTTCGTCATTTTAAACTGCTATCCCTATAACCCCGGACACCTGATGGTGGTTCCTTTCCGCCATTTATCCACTCCCGAAGATTTAACAGCCGAGGAATTGCTGGAACACTATGAACTGGTGCGCAAATGCATTGGCGCGCTGAGAAAGGTTTCCAATCCGGACGGCTTCAACGTGGGGATGAACCTGGGAAGGGTGGCCGGCGCCGGTATCGACAAGCACATACATACGCACATCGTACCGCGCTGGAACGGCGATAACAATTTCATGCCGGTGCTGTCGGATGTCAGGGTGGTCAACGAATCGCTTCCGGCAACCTATAAAAAGCTGGCGGAGTGTTTTTAGTTATAAGCCGAATTAAATGGTGATAATAAATCAGTAGGGAAGAGAGTTTCTGTTAGACCCCAGGTCTATTCGCGTATATTAAAGGAGTCGGGTAGCAAACCCAACTCCTTTCAATTCCAATAGTCTCATTATAGTAAAGCAACCATACCTTTGAAGTCAATCTAAGCAATGGTCATAACAATTCTGACAGGTTAATGTCCTTTAATCGCCGGCTGGAACGGGACGGGACACCCGGCAACACTCGCCGTTCTTCTGGTAACTGCCTCGGATTGAGCTTGTGCCTTCTTGGGATCGGTTACCCATGTCCTGTAGAATTCATAAGGGCATGTCTCGTCGCCTACCACATTCTCTCCCGATGCGAGTTTCCCGGTATAACCTCGATGGAGCAATTTGAAGAGAGAATTCTGCGCTTGCCAGTTTGCCCTGGCGTCCCTGATAGCGCTGACCGATAGTTCGGCATATTGATTGCCCATTTCCTCTGTTCCACACTCTCCCAAAACCCTGCCGTCGAATCCTACTAAAACGGAGTGACCGAAGTAAGAATAGACACCGTCGAATCCGGTGCAATTCGCTACTGCTACATATGATGTGTTAGCCCATGCCATAGCAGTTGCCATGTTCCTCTGCTGCTCTTTTGATGGGTACATATAACCCTGACAGCGGACAATTAATTCGGCGCCCCTCATGGCGCAATCACGCCATATTTCAGGATAATTGCCATCGTCACAGATTATTAAGCTGACTTTTAAACCCTTGGGTCCGTCGGATACGTAGGTTCTATTGCCCGGATACCAGCCTTCAATCGGGCACCATGGCATAATCTTTCGGTATTTTTGTACGATTTCCCCCTTATTATTGATTAAAATCAGCGTATTATAAGGCACTTTTTTGGGATGATCCTCATGCAGTTCCCCGGTTATGGAAGTTACCATCCAGATATTGTTTTTTCTGCAACATTCAGAAAAGATATTTGTTTCTTCCCCCGGAACAGTAGTCGAAAGCTCCATGCACTCTTTAGGGTCATAGAGGATGCCTTCCGTGCTGTATTCGGGGAATATAATAAGGTCCATCCCGGGCAATCCGATTTTTAATCCTTCGGCATAAGCGGCAATTTTATGACAATTGTCTATGATTTCTTTCTTGGAATGAAGGCGGGGTATTTTATAATTAACGACTGCGACACCTACAGTATCGGCACTTGAAGAAATATCACCATGTCTCATTTGTAAACCTCCATAATAATTTTATTATTTTTCACAGTTTGTCCAGACATTTGGTATTTCATTGTTTTATAAGCCCACCTCCTTATATCAAAAATTCTAATATTGTAGAATTACCACCATGGCCATGTTTCTGTAAGAGTGAAGTACGCAGCGACGAATGTGACAATTGCGTTTATCATTGTCCAATAAGCTGTTGGTTTACCGATATTTTTACCGAGTCCGAGTAGCAGGAAGAACATAAACCATAATGTTGCCCACATGAACCACAGTAAAGCAAGACCCGGAGTAGCAAGGTTTTGAAATCCGGCTGGAATAGCAATTAGAGCAACGGGCAAACAGTACCAACCCAACCCTTTTCCATCCAGATTCCAGATTTGAGTCGCTGCTACATATAAGTAGGTAAATGCAAAAAGCAATGTCAATGCCGCCCCATAGAAATCGGCTGTTTCTTTGCCGGTGGCGATTATTACAAAGACACCTGCGATTTGTATTACGGCAACAAAGATATTCATGGGTATAACAGCTTTGTTGGACATTTTACCCATCATCCATAACGCGTTAATGAACAGTACAAAACCTACATACCATAGTCCAAGACCTAACAATTATTTGCCCCCCTTTAAGAGTGTTTCGGTTAACTTTTCAAGAATGCGGAGATGGTTATTAGCTAATTACAATAATTTTGCCATACACATCACCTCCTTTAAATATTTCATTACTAGAGAGCTTAGAGACGATAGTAATACGAGGGAGTAATGGTAAGAACAGGATAGAAAAAAACTCTGCAGCAGGATTTGCTAAACGCTCAGAAGAACCAGGTCTGCTCTCTCGGAATATACCAGTGCTCTGGTATATGGCGGGGCTACTTAGATTGTTTTTAAATAGTCCAGTTAAATCGTGATTTTCCTGTACATTGCCTTTCTCCTTCTAATACTAAGTTGTTTAAATACTTACGGTATAGGGTATAGATAGAGAATATGGCTGGGACTTCAAAAAGAACTATCCCTCTTGTACTATTTTATATGTACTTCATTATACATATAATTATATATATACTGTTGTTATATTACAATACATTAAATTAAATTTTTCTTTGATAATCACAAACATGAATAAATTGT
>CAZGVH010000085.1:0-5077 GCA_964528955.1 uncultured Dehalococcoidales bacterium
GATAACACCATCAGACAAAGGGTACAATAATCCTGTAGACCAATTAAGGAGTTTTAAATGGAAACCGGTACCTGGAAAGTTAAAACCGGACTCGCTCAAATGCTTAAGGGCGGCGTCATCATGGATGTCATCAACCCCGAACAGGCGAAAATCGCCGAAGCCGCCGGGGCCTGCTCCGTTATGGCGCTCGAACGAGTCCCCGCCGATATCCGCGCCGCTGGCGGCGTCGCCCGCATGGCGGATATCTCCATTATCGAAAATATTATGAAAGCCGTCAGCATCCCCGTTATGGCCAAGTGCCGTATCGGTCATTTCGTCGAAGCCCGAGTGCTCGAAGCTATTGGCATCGACTTTATCGACGAATCGGAGGTTTTAACACCTGCCGATGAAGCCAATCACGTCTGGAAACACGATTTCAAGGTGCCTTTCGTCTGCGGCTGCCGCAACCTCGGTGAGGCATTAAGACGTATCGGCGAAGGCGCCGCCATGATTCGTACAAAAGGGGAAGCCGGAACCGGCAACGTCGTCGAAGCCGTCAGGCACATGCGAACGGTTATGGACAGCGTCAGGCAGCTCGTTAACCTACCCCAGGAAGAATTGATGTCCTTCGCCAAGGAAAACGGCGCTCCCTACGAACTGGTGAAACAGGTACACGATACCGGCAAACTGCCGGTCGTTAACTTTGCCGCCGGAGGTATCGCCACACCGGCCGATGCCGCTTTGATGATGCAGCTGGGCGCCGAGGGCGTCTTCGTCGGTTCGGGCATCTTCAAATCCGCCGACCCTGAGAAGAGAGCCAAGGCGATTGTAAAGGCAACCACCCATTATCAGGATTACAAGGTCATTGCCGAAGTCAGCAAGAACCTCGGAGAAGCTATGCCCGGAATCGAAATCCAGCAAATCCCCGAAGACCAGTTGCTGGCTTCGAGAGGATGGTAATAACAGGCATGGAAAAAAGAATAGATAGCGCCATGGATATTGCCGATGCATAGAATAGAAGTCTCTTTTAAAGAACACCTGCCCGATTCCGCAGGGCAGGGATTGGTAAAGGGTATCTCAGACCTGGGTATAAAAAATATTTCCGATGTGCGCGTCATGGATGTTTACTGGCTGGACGCCGCACTTGAAAAAGCCGAACTGGAACTTGTATGCGAAAGGCTACTGGCCGACCCGGTAACGCAGGATTATACTTACGACTCCAATGTTAAGATAACCGAAGAAGACGGGCTGCATTCCATCGAAGTAGCTTACAATGCCGGGGTTGCCGACCCGGTCGAAGAAACGGCCATGAAAGCCGTAAAAGACCTCGGCATCGAAAAGGTTAAAGCCATCAAGACGGCAAAACGCTATCTAATAAAGGGAAAACTCGACGGCAACGACATGGATATTATATGCAGCCGCCTGCTGGTTAACCCTATCATTCAGCATATCGTCGGTGAAAACCCGGTTATTTTTCCGGATAGCCCGAAATATACATTTAAACTGAAAACTGTAGACATTCTGAATATAGATGATAACAAATTAAGAGATACCGGACGCGAGTTCGGCTTCAATAATGATGAGATAAAAGCAATTAAAGAATATTACGCCGGGCTCGGACGCAATCCGTTTGACACCGAGCTGGAAACACTGGCGCAGACATGGTCGGAGCACTGCTGTCACAAAACCTTTAAAGGAAAAATCAGCTTCAACGGCGAAGTGATCGATAACCTTTTAAAAACGACCATTGCCAGAGCCACTAAAGAATTGGATAAACCCTGGTGCCTCTCGGTATTCAAGGACAATGCCGGAGTAATCGAGTTCGACAATGAATGGGCACTGTGTTTTAAAGTGGAAACCCATAATCACCCGTCTGCCATCGAGCCTTACGGCGGCGCCTCTACCGGTGTCGGCGGCGTTGTACGCGATGTGCTGGGAACCGGGCTTGCCGCCAAACCTGTATTCAATACCGATGTTTTCTGTTTCGGCAATCCGGATATGGCTTATGAAGATGTGCCTGAGGGAGTTTTGCATCCGCGCCGCATGCTCAAAGGAGTGCGCGCCGGTGTAGCCGATTATGGCAACCGGCTGGGAATTCCCACCGGAAACGGCGCAATCTGCTTCGACAGGCGCTATACCGCCAACCCGCTGGTTTACTGCGGAACAATCGGACTGATGCCCAAGAAATATTCGCAGATGGGCATGCAAAAACCGGGAGACTTGATTGTGCTTGCCGGCGGAAGAACCGGACGTGACGGCATCCACGGCGTTACCTTCGCCTCCGAGCAACTGAGTAAGGACTCGACACAGGTTTCTTTCAGCTCCGTGCAAATCGGCAATCCTATTGTTGAAAAGAAACTGATAGACACCATTCTGCAGGCAAGGGATAAAGGATTATTCGCAAGGATAACCGACTGCGGAGGCGGCGGGCTTTCCTCGGCTGTCGGAGAGATGGCTGCCGAAACGGGAGCCAAAATATACCTGGAAAGAGTTCCCTTAAAATATGCCGGGTTATCCTATTCGGAAATCTGGATATCGGAATCACAGGAGCGCATGATTATGGCCGTCCCGCCGGAAAAAGCCGAGGAACTTTTAAAACTTTTTGCCGATGAGAATACGGAAGCTGTGGTAATCGGTGAGTTTACGAATGATAAGAAATTACAACTCTACTATAACAATAACCTTGTTTGCGACCTCGATATGGATTTCCTGCATGAGGGAAGACCGCAACTGGCATTAAAAGCTCTATGGTGCAAAGCCAGCTACCAGGAACCCAAAAAAGAGGAGTGCCCGGATGTTACCAGGTCGTTATTGAAAATTCTGGGCTCGTGGAATGTTTGCAGCAAGGAATGGGTCATCCGCCAATACGACCACGAGGTACAGGGCGGTAGCGTCTTAAAACCGCTGGTAGGTAAAAATAACGACGGGCCCGGCGATGCTGCGATTATCAGACCTGTACTGGATTCCGGGGCGGGTGTTATTATTTCCAACGGCATCAACTCCAAGTACAGCGATATCGACCCCTACTGCATGGCGGCATCGGCTATAGACGAAGCATTAAGACAGATTATTGCCGTCGGAGGCAGTTTAGAAAGAGTAGCGCTGCTGGATAACTTCTGCTGGGGAAATACCAATAAACCGGAAAGGCTGGGTACTCTGGTGCGCGCCTGCCAGGCCTGTTACGACATGTCCATAGCTTTCGGTACGCCTTTCATTTCGGGGAAAGACAGCCTGAACAACGAATTCAGTTATCACGGCAGTACCATCGCCATCCCTGACACCTTGTTGATTTCGGCTATGGGAGTTATGAAGGACAGCAGCAAAGCCGTCAGCATGGATTTCAAGAAAGAGGGCGATTATATTTATATTGTCGGAAACACATATGACGAACTGGGCGGTTCCGAATACTTCAAGAGCCTGAAATATCTGGGGAACGACGCCCCGAAGGTATATCCGAAAAAGGCAAAAGAGACGATGGATAATCTAAGCAAAGCCACCGGAAAAGGTCTGGTCAAAGCTTGCCACGACCTCAGCGAAGGCGGATTGGCTGTGGCCGTTGCCGAAATGGCGTTTGCCGGAAATAAAGGCGCCTTTATTCAACTGGATAAAGTGCCGCTGGGCGAAGAAATCGACCGCAACGATTATATATTATTTTCCGAATCCAACAGCCGTTTCCTAGCAGAAGTGGCGCCGTGCGATGCCGCCGACTTCGAAAAGACGCTGGGTGACGTACCTTTCGCCAAAATCGGCGAGGTTACTTCACTGGATTTATTGCAGATAACAGGGATTGATAAAGATACTATCTTGGAGATCGAAACGGATAAACTGAAAGAAGCCTGGCAAAAACCGCTGGAATGGTAGATAAATAAATGAGTAAAGCAAGAACACTGGTATTAAGAGCGCCGGGAACCAACTGCGATATGGAAGCCGCTTTCGCCTTCGAAAAAGCCGGAGCGGATGTTTCCATGGTGCATATCGGGGAGCTAATCCGCCGTGAGAAGAAGCTGGCAGATTACCGCATTATGGTACTGCCGGGCGGTTTTACATATGGTGACGACCTCGGTTCGGGCAAGGTAATTGCCAATGAAATAGTCACAAAACTGGGAGACGATGTAAAATTATTCGTCGAAAACGGTGGATTGATTATAGGCATCTGCAACGGTTTTCAGATCCTGGTAAAAAGCGGACTGCTGCCCGACCCTTCGGCTTTAAATAAAAAGCAAAAGGCTACTCTGACAAATAATGATTCCGGCAAGTTCGAATGCCGCTGGATAAACCTGAAAGTTAATGATAAAAGTAAATGTATTTTTACAAAAGGAATCGAGAAGATGTATCTCCCGGTGGCGCACGGAGAGGGTAAATTCGTCGCCGACGAAGAGACCTTGAAAGCTGTCGATGTTGCCGTATATTATGCAGACGGCAATGATAAGCCGACCATGTCATACCCGGATAACCCCAACGGCTCAATGAATTGTATCGCCGGAATCTGCGACAGTAGCGGGCGCATCTTCGGTTTGATGCCCCATCCCGAGCGTTATGTAACCGGCAGCCAGCATCCGAGGTGGACCGGTGAAAACATCGGCCAACAGGGAGACGGCTTTAAAATCTTCCAGAATGCCGTGGATTGGGTGAAGCAATTATAATAAGACGTTTAAATTCAGCATGATTTTTGAATATTTACTACTTAAAGTCGATTATGTTATACTTATAAACTAATCAAAGTGTAACTAGAAAGAGGGACAAAATTGGCGGATACAGCTACAATTAAAGAATTATTGGAATCCGGAGCTCACTTCGGGCATCAGACAAGTCACTGGAACCCGCATATGAAGAAATATATCTTCACCAAGCGCAACGGGATCCATATCATCGACCTGGAACAAACGGCGACTATGCTTGAGGGAGCCTGCAACTTCGTCAAAAAACTGGCGGGTGAAGGCGGCAAGATTCTCTTCGTAGGCACCAAGAAACAGGCGCAGGATATTATAGAAGAAGAGGCAAAGCGCTGCGGGATGTATTTTATCAATCAGCGCTGGATAGGCGGAGTGCTTACCAACTTCTCGGCTATTCAATCGAGAATAGATTACCTGGTAAAGCT
>CAZGVH010000086.1:0-5017 GCA_964528955.1 uncultured Dehalococcoidales bacterium
GACGGCAGGAATATTCCCCTGTTCCAGATGGTAGCCGATAGAGCCAGCCAGTGGAACAAGTACGGCAATGTGGGACTGGTGGTGGGGGCGACTTACCCCGATGAACTGCAATTGCTGCGCGAAATCTACCCGGATATGCTGTTTTTAATTCCCGGTATCGGCGCCCAGGGTGGCGACACGGAAAAAGTTGTGTCAAGCGGCAAGGACGCCAGAAACAGGGGGATTATAATAAACTCTTCAAGGCAGATTATATACGCTTCGCGCGGGGATGACTTTGCTACAGCCGCACGCAAAGCTGCTATGGATTTGCGCGAACGGATAAACAGTTTCCGTTAAAGAGCCGTATTATGGTAATGGAGATAAAACAAGGTGATATCGTACAATTGAAAAAGAATCACCCCTGCGGCAGCGACCGCTGGCAGGTGGTGAGAACGGGAGCCGATATCGGAATCGTCTGTCTCGGCTGCCGGCATAAGGTAATGCTCGAGAGAAGTACTTTCGAAAAAAGAGTAAAGTCTTTTATTTCGAGGGGGGCAGAAACTTCCCGATAATTTCAGACTATATGTTATGATACGGATAACATCCAGGCAAGGGGGCTTTGGAAATGTGGGATTGGTTCACTTTTAACAGCATCTGGTTTCTGACCGGGGCTGCCATAATATTCATACTAATTGTCATCTCCCGGAATATGTTCAGGGACAGGATTGCCAAACTCAAACCCGATCAAAGAGATACAAAGAAAAACAAGTTCTTCGATCGTTCCCTGCTGTTTATAATCTACCTCTCTATTGCAGTAATTATGCTGTCGTTCGTAGCTATCATATTCTCCAATGAAGATATATTTGCCTCCATAACCATCGAGAGCATCCAGGAATGGCTGCTATCTCACGGCATCATTATACTGGCATATATCGCCATAGCTTATTTTATATACCGCATTGCCAAGGCTTTCGTGCCCAGAATGGTTACCGGATTCGTAAAAAGCAGCGGCAAGGGAAGGCACTCGAAATCCTGGTTCGACAGAAGGGCAAAAACCTTAACGGGTTTGATAATATGGATAGTCGCCATATTGACCGGAGGGATTGCCTTCTTCCTTATCCTCGGCGAACTCGGGCAGGATATCACACCCCTGCTGGCCAGCGCCGGCATCGTGGGCGTCGCCCTGGCTCTCGGCGCACAAACGATCGTTAAGGATTTTCTGGGCGGCATGTTCATACTGATGGAAGACCAGTACAACAAGGGCGATGTTGTTAAAATCGCCGGAATCTCGGGGGAAGTCGAGGATGTTAATCTCAGGAGAACAGTACTGCGCGACCTCGACGGCATCGTTCATACCGTACCCAACAGTGCTATTACCACCGCTTCCAACTACACCAGGGACCTCTCCAGGGTGAATCTCGATGTACCGGTAGCCTATGGAGAAGACCTGGACAGGGTATTTTCTGTTATCAACAGGGTGGGAAAAGAGCTAGCGGAAGACGAGTATTTCTGCAAGCTTATAAAAACACCGCCGCAGGTGCTCAGGGTACAGAAATTCGCCGATTCAGGCATCGAGATCAGGATACTGGGCGACGTTCACCCCAGCATGCAGTGGGAAGTGACCGGCGAACTAAGAAAAAGGCTTAAAAGGGCTTTCGACAACGAGGGGATTGAAATACCCTGGCCGCACGTTAAGGTTTTTCGCGGTGACGATAAAAAAGAAGACAGCGTTACCTGCAGCAAATGTAACTTTGCCAACCCCAAAAGCAATAAATTCTGCGGCAGGTGCGGGGAAAAAATGGCGGGAGCGGATGAGGAGCAGGCTGCCCCCTGATACCGTAGGGCATTATTTGATATAGCAGAGGGATTCAGCAGTTACGGAAGAACAAACCTGTTCCCGGCGTTGTTCAAGAAGAATTCTCGCGGAAAGGCTTCGGCTATCTTTGCCGAAGCGTGAAACCCGGTGCAATGCGATACCCCGAGCTTTTTCACTCCCCTGTTTTTCAGTTCCACTATGGTATTTTGCACACGTTCTTTTGAAGCGCGAAATAGATGGATACCACCGATAACCGCATAGACGTTATCGCTGCCGGTCAGTTTACAGGCATGATTGATGATGTTAACAATGCCGCGGTGCCCGCACCCGGTAATTACTACCAAGCCGGATTCCGTTTTTATAATGAGAGATAAATCATCGGCTATTTTATCCGGCAGATAGCTATCGCCTTCCCTGACATGAAGATTGCCTTCCACTTTCTCGTATTCCGTGAGCATAGGGATTTCCCCTGTAGTCATTATATCGGGGATAATACAGACGGGCTCTTTCGAAAGAGTAAAGCGCGCGCCGTGATTTTCCAGTTCCTCGCGCGCACAGGGCATACCGATAAATCTTTCCTGCGCCTGGCCGTCCCGCAGGGTATATCTCGGTTCGAATACACCGGGATGGGCGATGACTTCGGTTTCTTTGCCGATCCTGTGCAGCATTTCCGCCAGACCGCCGGTATGGTCTTGATGCCCATGGCTGAGAACAATACAATCGACTTTCGTTAAATCGATGCCCATAAGCTGTGCATTGTGATAAGCGGAAAAGCTCAAGCCGGTATCGAACAGGATGCGTTTGCCGTTCGCTTCGATAAAAAGACTCAAACCGTATTCACCGATATAGCCGTGAAGGGCTGTATTTTCACTCAACGTGCTGATTTTGATTTCCATTTTTATTATTCCTTTCCAAATCATACTCAGGCTATATATAGTCTATAACGAATGCGTGTATTTTTCTACCGGCGGTATATTTATGCTGTCACAATGAACTGATAGAATATTCCGTTCATAATATTATTCCAGAGTAATTTTACGTATATTAAGAACTGATGATTTACAATTTTTCTTTAAATAGGTCTTATTTTTCATTAACGTTATATTGACATTGTAATAACGATTGTGTTATAAATGAATGATTTCTCCGGAGCTGTATTGCCTAACGAGCAATCTATGGCAAACAGCCGGTAGATAAATATCTAGACGGCATTACCGGAAACGGTCTTGCTTCCCGTTGGAAAAGGAGAAGAGATGAAATTCAAGGATACCTATAATTTTAACAGGCTGCAAAATAATCGTCTCATTAGCATGACTCCCCTTTTTCTTTCCGTGAATGCTGCCTATAAAACTTTTTTTATAGGAGTGTATCATTAAATGGAAACAAGAGGACATCAAGGAATTTCAAGGAGAAACTTTTTATTCGGCAGTGGAGCGATTTGTTTATCCCTTGCTCTTGGAGGCTCGTCTTTTTTTATGGGCGGCTGCAAGAAAGCTAAAGATGATTCTCCAATCGGGTTGGCAGTTGAATTCACCGACCATGCTGCCTGCGCTTATATCGCCGAGGCAAAAGGTTATTTCGAGGAAAAAGGGCTTAATTTATCGAAATATGAAAGCTATGTAACCGGGACTGCCCTGGCATCAGCGCTGGCCCGCGGCGATATCCAGGCTGCCTATATCTGTCTTGCTCCTGCAATCAGCACTTATGCCAATGCCGGCGTGCCTCTCAAAATTGTATCCGGCTCTCATAAATATGGCTACGGTTTGGCGGTTAACCCGCAAAAAATAACTAATGTTAAAGACCTGGAAAAAGAAGGCATTCGCATCGGATGTGTTCAGACTGGGTCAGCCGCTGATGTTCTCTTACAAAAATTAATAGATAAATACGAGTTAGATAAACAGGTCATAGCCCAAAATATACGCCAGATGAACCCGCCCAAGCAATTACTGGCGGTGCAGTCAGGGCAGCTTGATGCAGTGTGTATTCCCGAACAATGGGTTACCATGTCGGAAGATATGGGTTTTGAGATGATGCTTACTGCCCAGGATGTCTGGCCGGACATTCAGGGAAGTGTTCTCGTTGTTAAAGATGAATTAATTAACAATCATCCCGAAATTGTTAAAAATCTGGTTGAGATTACCCAGAAAGCTACCGACTGGGCTGTGAAAAATCCCGGGGAAGCTTCTGAAATAATGGCGGAACAACTCTCGGCTACCGGAGAGAGCGTTTTCCCGACAGAAGCAGCCGAATCGGCAAAACAACTGCAAATCACGTCATCTGTAATGCTGCGGTCAATGAAAAGACTGGAGTATACAACCGACATTAATCCGGCGATAATTCAAGATGTGATAGACTATATGGCAAGCCTGGAATATATCAAGAGCGGATTCAATGCAGCGGATATACTGGACTTAAGCTACCTGAAATAGGATGAAACAGTAATAATGAAAATCCTGAAAAAGTTGAAACCGGGCTGGGGGCTAATCCCGATTCTGATATTTTTAATACTGTGGGAGATGATTGGCAGAATCAACGGCACCCCGCTTTTGCCGCCATTTTCCGAAGTAATAACGGAATTCTACCGCCTCAGCGTGAACGGTGTTCTCGGACAGAATTTTTTAAGCAGCCTTACAAGAGTGCTTATCGGCTTCAGCGCCGGCTCTGTTATCGGAATCGTTACGGGAACAATGATGGGGTGGAATAAAATCGTCGACAGGGCGTTGAATCCTCTCTTCAACCTTTTTTTCCCTATCCCTACTCTCGGCTGGATCCCCCTGCTGATGCTATGGATTGGTATCAACGAAATGCTGCCGATTACCCTGGTATTCATCTGTTCGTTCTTCCCGGTTATGTTCAATACGGTTACCGGAATTAAAAATGTGGACCAGAATTATATAAAAGCAGCCAGGAGCCTCGGCGCTTCCGATATGAAGATTTTATTTACAGTGGTTATGCCTCTGGCTTTGCCTAACATTTTTACCGGATTAAAACTGGAAGCCGGGATGGCATGGAGAGTGATCATTGCCGCAGAAATGGTGGCAATTCCTTCCGGCATCGGTGCCTTGTTAATGAAAGCCGAAAGCCTGATAAGAATCGACATAATAATCGTATGCCTTATCGTTTTGGCAATAATGTGCCTGACCTTTGAAAAGTTTTTCGAATGGCTCGAAAATAGAATAACCAGCAACTGGAGACAACATGCCGGCAATAACACTTAGAAAC
>CAZGVH010000087.1:0-5004 GCA_964528955.1 uncultured Dehalococcoidales bacterium
AGAAATAGTCAAGATGAAAAGCCGCAGGTTATAAAGCCTGCGGCTTTTGTGTTTTATTCCTTACTGTCATACTGAATTCGTGCTGGTCGAACAAAGTTCCGTTAAGTGAGATTTCGTTACGAGTTGTCGGAACTTAACATATGGGGCGGGATAATCAGTCGCATCCTTAGGATTGCTTCGTCCTCCTGCGGCGTCCTCGCAACGACGATTATATATTCCCTCATTCCCGACCAGTCGTGATGAAGGATGACATTTCCAATCAGGCTTTCTTTTCTTTTCAAAACCTGTTATCATTATCATTCCTCGTATAAAAACTCTCTAAAAAATAGTGTCTGAAAAACTAAAGTAGGGGTTGACATCCACTATATATTGTGGTACTCTAACAAAGCTAACACAATATAGTGAGGTGGCCACGATGAAATGCCCCTACTGTAAGAGCGAAGATTTAAAAGTTATCGATTCCCGCGATGTCAATGACGGCGTCAGGCGACGCAGGCAATGTCTAAGCTGCAATTCCAGATTTACCACATATGAAAGAATCTTGCCCAGCAGTCTTTTTGTGATTAAAAAAGACATGCGGCGGGAGGAATTCAGCAAGGAAAAACTGCTTTCAGGCATACAAAAAGCCTGCGGTAAACGTCCGCTGCCGATTGGTGCTATTGAGAAACTGGCGGATGATATCGAATCCGAGTTGTATAACATGGGAAAAAGCGAGATAGACAGCTATAAAATCGGGGATATGGTAATGGAAGGGCTGCGGGAACTGGATTATATCGCCTATATCAGGTTTGCCAGCGTCTACCGCGATTTCAGCGATATTACCGATTTAAAACAGGAAGTGGATACGTTGATCAATGCCGGAATCGTCAAGAAGAATAAATCCAGCGGGCAATTGACCCTTTTGCCTGATGAAACAACAGAAAAAACTAACCGGAAGGCAGGTAAATAGCTATCATGGGCAAAACCAGTGATTCGAAAGGGAAGATAATAGACCGCACCCAGGTTGCCAGGATTATTTTTTCAGCCGCCGATTCGATGGGTATATCCGACAGGAAGCGCATAGAACTTTTAACAAATCAGGTCATCGAGAGGCTGGAACGTCCGCAGACGCTGCCCGGTATGGAAGACCTGGTGCCTAAGGGTTACCGTGCGCAGCTTTCGGCTACCGAATCGGAAATCCTGAGCGTGGTAAAGGAATTTCTGGCAGACGAGAAGACGGAAAAGGAAATTAAAAAGATAGAGGAAGAGAACAAAATAAAAATAGAAGAAACGGGTGATAACGGACAGGGAGCGCTATCTGCTCCGCAAGAATCCCCAATACATCAAAAAGAGACTATGATAAAGGAGAAAGAAGCCATGGTAGTCACTTCACAAGCTTCTGAAGGGGTTAGTCTTACCGATAATGCCCTCCAGGTACTGGAAAGAAGGTATTTAAAGAAGGATAAACAGGGGAAGGTTATCGAAACCCCTGAAGAATTATTCCGCCGTGTGGCGCATACCATTGCTGCGGCGGAGACGAAATACGGAACCAAAACGGATGTTAAAAAGTGGGAGGAAACTTTTTATCATCTGATGCTTAATCTCGAGTTTCTTCCGAATTCACCGACGTTGATGAATGCCGGACGGGAACTCGGGCAGCTTTCCGCCTGTTTCGTGTTGCCAATCGAGGATTCCATGGAATCCATCTTCGAAACGGTTAAGAACACCGCCCTGATTCACAAGAGCGGCGGCGGCACCGGTTTTTCATTTTCCAGGCTGCGCCAGGAAAGGGACAGGGTAGGTTCCACCGGCGGTGTCGCCAGCGGGCCGGTCTCATTCATGAGGGCTTTCGACGTGGCTACCGATGTTATCAAGCAGGGCGGTACGCGTCGCGGCGCCAATATGGCTATACTCAGTGTCGACCATCCGGACATTATGAGATTCATTACCTCCAAAGAGGATATGGTTTCGCTTACCAATTTCAATATTTCGGTAGCGGTTACCGCGGATTTTATGCAGGCTGTCAAGAGCGGAGCGGATTATAATTTGATCAATCCGCGCACCAAAGAAGTCGCCGGCAAGCTCAATGCCAAAGAGGTATTCGACAAGATGGTCGAACTGGCATGGAAGACGGGCGACCCGGGGATTATTTTTATCGAGCGTATCAACCGGGATAATCCCACTCCCCACCTGGGGCAGATCGAAAGCACCAATCCGTGCGGTGAGCAGCCGCTTTTACCCTATGAATCCTGCAACCTCGGTTCGATTAATTTAACAACGATGCTGTTTAAAAACGGCGGCAAGTATGAAATCGACTATAAAAAACTGGCACAAACTGTAAAATCAGCAGTGCGTTTCCTGGATAATGTTATCGATGTGAACAAGTTCCCGATTCCCGAAATTGAGAAAATGACGCGCAAAACGCGCAAGATCGGGCTGGGTATTATGGGGTTTGCCGATATCCTTTTAAAATTGGAAATCCCGTACAACTCGGATGAGGCTTTAAAAACGGCTGAGGATATAATGGGCTTTATCGATAAAGAAGCTTACGATTATTCTATAGAGCTGGCAGGGGAGCGCGGCGTTTTCCCGGCTTTCGAAGGCAGCATCTACGATGTTCCGGGCGGGGTTAAAATCAGGAATGCTTCGAGGACTACCATCGCTCCGACCGGCACTTTGAGCTTGATCGCCGGTTGCTCCAGCGGCATCGAACCGCTGTTTGCCCTGAGTTACATCAGGAATATACTCGATGGGACGAAGATGGTAGAAGTGAATCCTTACTTCGAACAGGTTGCGAAAGAGGGCGGTTTCTACTCCGAAGATTTAATGAAGAAACTGGCAAACGGCGCTCACATCGCTGATATCGAGGGCATTCCCGAAAAGGTAAAGAAGGTATTCGTTACGGCGCATGAAATAGATACCAAATGGCATATCCTGATGCAATCGGCTTTCCAGAAGTATACCAACAACGCCGTTTCAAAGACGGTCAACTTCGCTAAAAGCGCCACTAAAGAGGACATTGCCCGTGTCTATATGATGGCTTATGAAGAAGGATTGAAGGGTATTACCATATACCGCGACGGCAGCCGCGACGGGCAGGTATTGTCTACCGGTACTGAAAAGAAAGAAGAAAAACCGGCGGTAATCGAACATACGCCGCGCCGCAGAGCCAAGGTAACAACCGGTTTTACCGAGAAAGTTAATACAGGCTGCGGACATTTATATGTTACCGTAAACTCAGATGAACACGGGATATGCGAGGTGTTTTCGCATCTCGGTAAATCGGGCGGCTGCGCTTCTGCACAGCTGGAAGCTATCTGCCGCTTGATATCCCTGGCATTGAGGTCGGGAATCGAAGTCGATGCGGTTGTCAAGCAATTAAAAGGTATTCGATGTCCGTCGATTGCCTGGGAGGGCGGTAAATCTACCCTTTCCTGCGCCGATGCTATTGCAGGCGTGCTGGAACGACATTTCGATGGCGGTAACAATGAAGAAGGAGAGGAATCGGTTAGTAAAAATCCCCCCGTTCAGGATTACGGGCTGGTGAAGAATATTGCCGGTCAGTGCCCTGATTGCGGAAGTATTTTAGTCTACGAAGAAGGCTGTTTCAAGTGCCCCGGCTGCGGTTATACCAAGTGCTAGTTCGATTTGAAGTCATTTAAATAAGAAGTTGTTACCCACTCTGGTATCAGGGTGGGTAATTTTTTATTTGTCATTGCGAGTCCATTCCCGATAGGGAAGGCGAAGCAATCTCTACAATGCTTTATAATTACAACGATTGGCATATTTTAATATATACGAACCTTATCTAATTACTAACAAAGAGATTGCCGCATCATCCCGACAAAGTCGGGATTCCTCGCAACGACGATATTTTGTCATGCTGAATTCGTAAAGAGAAATACAAAGGTTAATTTGCATAATATTTTCCATCGGGTTATAGTCATGTTTAAAACACTGTAATTCGACGGATTTTTATGGGAAGAGACAAATACAGCAAGGGTGACGATTTAGTCAAGAAAGAACAGGGAACAATCGTCAAGGATTGGGGTGGCAGGCTTCCCATAGCCTTGATTTACCCCAATTCCTACTATATCGGCATGTCTAACCTGGGATTCCAGTCGCTTTACCGCATGCTGAATAGCTACAGCAACGTCGTTTGTGAACGCATTTTTTACGAAGATGGAATGGTCTACAGCCTCGAAACCCTGCAAGAGGTAGACGAATTTCCGGTTCTGGCTTTCTCGATTTCCTATGAACTGGATTATTTCAACGTAATCGCTCTCTTGAAACAGAGCGGGATTCCTCTCTATGCAAAAGACCGCAACGATAATCATCCGATTGTAATCGCCGGCGGCCCCTGTATTATCTCCAACCCGGTTCCTTTATCTCCCTTTCTGGATTGCATGTGTATCGGGGAAGCGGAAGCGCTTATTCCCCCGATGCTGACTATATTAACGGATAGCAGTCTTTCAAGGAAAGAAAAATTGAAAGCGTTATCAAATTTGCCGGGGATGTATGTTCCAAAATACTATAGCGGCGGGAAAATCAGGCGGCAGTACTTATCGAAACTGGATAATATTCCTGTCAGTTCCGCGGTGTTGACTCCCGAAACCGAACTTGGTGATTTATATCTTATAGAAGTAGAGCGGGGATGCGGGTGGGGATGCCGTTTCTGTATGGTCGGCAATGCTTTTTGCCCGATACGTTTCCACTCGAAGGAAAACATTATCGAGCAGGCAAAGAAAGGATTGGAATATCGCAATCGAATCGGACTGGTGGGGGCGGTGGTGTCCGACCATCCGCAAATCGAGGAGATAATAACCGAGATTTGCAATCTGGGAGCGGGGATTTCCATCAGCTCGATGCGCATCAAACCACTTTATGAATCCGTGTTAAAAGCTATCGTCGAAAGCGGGGCGCAAACGGTAACGCTGGCTCCCGAAGCCGGCTCGCAGCGCCTGCGCGATATAATCAACAAGCGTATCGATGAAGATGACATAATGAAAGCGGTGTACAAGGTGG
>CAZGVH010000088.1:0-1930 GCA_964528955.1 uncultured Dehalococcoidales bacterium
TTATCGTGCGATAATATGCTAGGTATTTATATATAAGATAGCTGTGATTTATGAATAAACTAAACGTAGCAACCGGAATATGTCATTCGGGAGAAGCATAGTTTGAACCTTTTTGATTTGATAAGAATGGCTTTTTCCAATTTATGGCTTAGAAAGCTGCGCACTTCTCTGACAATACTGGCAGTCGTTATCGGCGCTGTGCTTATTACATTGATGTCATCCATCAGCACCGGCCTTGAAGGATTTATTATAGAACAATTCGGGTTGAATGTTTCTCCGTATTCTATAAGAGCCTATGCGGGTGAAATTACCAGTTATTATAACAACGAATCTCCCCGGGAAATATCCGATTCATCCGGAGAAATTATCAGGGCATTTACCGGGGAAGATATAGGGAAGCTACTGTCAATAAATGGAGTGGAGAGAATTGACTGGGAGCCATGGTTTTCCGCTCTCTATGTCAGCCCGGAGGACAGCGAAAAAAGATATTCGGGTTTAATAAGGTCAGGTCCCGGTTATGTATTGAACCTGGTCAAACTGGTTGCCGGCGATTATTTCGATGAAAATGCCAGCAGATTATGCCTTATCAGTTATGACTATCTTGAGGTCTTCGGGTGGGCGGATGCCGAGGAGGCCGTTGGCAGGCAAATTACAATTGCAATGGGAAAATATAATGAGTATAGTACAGAAACCGCCGATTATAACTTTACCGTTTGCGGAGTCATTCAAAAAACAATAAATTCAAAGGAAATACTTATTCCTATCTCAACCGCTATAGATATGACCCGTTATTATATGGATGATCCCATGATGTATACTACCGAACAACCCGGCACAATGCTGGAGGTCAAAGTAACCAGTACCGAGCTTAGCGACCGGGTAGCCGGTGAAATGCGTGCTATGGGTTATAATACTGTAACTCCTTCCGATATTTTAAAAGAGATTAACACTGTTTTCAATGTAATAAGGATTGCTCTGGGCGCTTTCGGAGTCATTGCCCTGATAGTTGCCAGCATCGGCATCATCAATACTCTGATGATGTCGATATATGAGCGTACACGTGAGATCGGGGTAATGAAGGCTGTAGGGGCAACCAACGGAACGATTCGCGCTCTATTTATGATTGAGGGAACGGCGCTGGGATTTATCGGAGGTATTACCGGCGCTGCCGCAGGGTACGGAGTCGGTTATATACTGAACATTATAGGACACCAGACTTTTCTAAGTGACTACTCCACATACCAGCTTGCTGTTTACTCGGTTAGCCTATTCGTAGAGGTTGTCGCCATTACCACGGTTATCAGCCTGATAGCGGGCTTTTACCCCGCCAATCATGCCGCTAAACTAAACACCGTCGAAGCTTTGAGGTATGAGTAAAATATATTATTCTCAGTATATTCTCAAGCAAGACATTAAATATCACGGCTGTTTATTACCTTATATCTTAATTTGACAAAGCTTATCAGATGTGATTATATATGCCGTATTCGAGTTAAAATATGTCTAAGAATAAAGAAATGCGTAAATATTTAATATCTGCAATCATTTTATTTATAATGGCTTTATCGGTGCTGGCCGGGTGCGCTAACGGTACGACATCGACGGTAACTAAAAAAATAGTAGTCGAAGTGACAACTACTATAACGCCGGTTTCTACTTTAACTTCAACTTTAACATCCGCCTATACAACGACATTGCATTCGGTTGACTCTGTATCGACAACAATAACAGAAACATCTCCGACTACGACCACCCTGACAAGAACGGTAATCTCTCAAGGGACAAATACTCCGATAACCACGATAACTAAAACGATAACCAGCGGAACAGCAACACAATTTATATTTACATCGACCATCAGTACAATTGTAACTGTGGCTACGACAACACAAATGATACCGATACTTTCTACAACGATAACCGAAACGCA
>CAZGVH010000088.1:2030-3408 GCA_964528955.1 uncultured Dehalococcoidales bacterium
CCGCCGCCATAAAAACAGTAAAAATATTGCGGAAATCAAGCGGGAATTCTTTTCTATAATCAGTTACTTGATATCAATTCTAAATGCCGTCAATGCCATTTATTATATAACCCGCCGGCCAGGTGAACAGCAATCTCGAATAGTAAATACGGGGCTATAGTATTCAAGTAATCGTAGTAGAACCTTTCCGCGTCATTTTCACATTCATCAGAAAGCGCCCTGATAATAACGAACTGTTTTCCGTTAAGATAGGCGGTTTGAGCCACCGCCGCCCCCTCCATATCCACGCAATCACCGCTGAAAGACTCGATAAGTTGTTTCTTTTTTCCTGCCCCGGAAATAAACTGGTCGCCAGTAATAATCCTGCCGACCATTACTTTGGGCTGATGATTATTCGGGGCATCCATTGCGGAATATTTGTCCTTCAGTTTAGCTAAAGCCCCAATTGAAGCTTGCTGCGCTTTTTCAACAAGCACACGGTCTGCATCGAATATATTAATACCCAGAAAGGGAACTTCGCCCAGTGCGAAACCCAGTCCGATAGCATCGACATCGTGATACCTTACATCTTTCGATACGACAACATCCCCGATACCCAAATTACTGTTTATGACACCGCCTACTCCTAAAAGGACAAGCCTGTCGGCATTAAAGCGGTCTATCAGAATCTGTGCGGCAAGAGCGGCGTTAACCTTTCCCACCCCGCTCTTGGCTACTACGACAGGTACATCGGCAAGCAACCCGGAAACAAATAAAATCCCTGCATATTTTTCCTGCACCGGTTCGATAATATTGTCGCGAAGCAGGTAAAATTCCTCCTCGAGAGGGGTGATGATATATAATGCGGGTTTGTTCATATCAAGATTCTCTTTCTGATATTTAATTTACCGGAAACTCCGTAATTTACCGATTTTTGCCTAGAATCCGATTAGATATTCCCAGGCTGTGCATATTATACACTCAATCATTAATCTTTTCTAAAGGATTCTTTAATCAACTTAACCTGGTTCTTATCAATCATGGTTGTTATGAATAACAATTCGATGCCGCCTTGGATTCGACAAGCTCATCCCGATTTCATCGGGACTAATTTTTCTCTTCCGTTCGCCCTGAGCCTGTCGAAGGGTCTCAAAGCAGAAGCAACCAAAATTGATTAAAAATACTTAACCTTATCGGGTGGACAAGAGTGGAGGCAGGGATTATAATCTCAGTTATTATGAACTTTCAAGATAAATTAAGCGTGCTATATAACCGTGAGGAAATCGCCGCTAAAGTAAAGCTGCTGGCACAGGATATAAGCCGGGATTATAAAGATAAGAATCCGCTGGTTATATCTATTCTTAAAGGCTCTTTCATTTTTGCGGCGGATTTGATCCGG
>CAZGVH010000088.1:3508-4920 GCA_964528955.1 uncultured Dehalococcoidales bacterium
TGGATTTTAATCAGAAGTTCCGTAATCTTCCCGATATCTGCATACTGGAAGAAAATAAATAACGCAGTGGTGAGTAATGTCTACAAATCAGGGTGATTTAATAGCGGTAGCCAAAGGCGATATGCCCGCCGACCTGGTGATTTCCAACGCCAAAATTGTAAATGTTTTTTCTGGGGAAATAGAACCCGGTAATGTGGCTGTCTATAAAGGCAGGATCGCAGGCATCGGAGATTATACCAAAGCTAACAAGGTTATAGACCTGGATGGAAAATACCTGGCTCCCGGCTTGATAAACGGCCATACCCATATCGAAAGCTCTATGCTGGATATCGGACAGTATGCCCGCACTGTAGTTTCAAGGGGCACGCTGGCGGTTATTACCGATTTGCACGAACTTACCAACGTCTGCGGACTGGATGCTGTCATTTATATTCTCGGCGGAATTAGGAAACTGCCGCTGGATTTATTCCTCATGGCTCCTTCCTGTGTCCCGGCAACGAATATGGAAACCTCCGGAGCCAATATCACCGTAAAAGAACTTCGTCAGATTATACACCGGAAGAACGTTATCGGCCTGGGTGAGATGATGAATTTCCCGGGCGTTATTTACAGGGATGACAGCGTCCTGGATAAAATCAACCTGTATCAGGACAAGCTGATAGACGGGCATTCCCCCGGCCTATCCGGCAGGGATTTGAATGCCTATATATCCGCCGGTATCTACTCCGACCATGAGTGTGTATCTTTAGCTGAAGCTGCCGAGAAGCTAAAGCGGGGGATGCACATAATGATAAGAGAAGGCTCTTCGGAAAAGAACCTGAAAGAATTGCTGCCGCTGGTAACGGACAAGACTTATAAAAGATGTATGTTTGTCGTCGATGACCGCAGTTGTTCCGACCTGCTACATGACGGAGATATCGACGCCGTAGTACGCAAGGCAATCAGCTTGGGGCTGGAACCGGTAAGGGCAATTCAACTGGCAACCATCAATACCGCCGAATATTTCGGGTTAAAAAGACTGGGAGCTATCGCTCCCGGATATATGGCCAATTTCATCACGGTAAATAAACTGGGCGACCTTGATATAGACATGGTTTTCTACAAGGGGAAACCGGTTGCCGCGCAAGGAAAAGCATTATTCGATATAAAGCCGTTTGAGATTAACCGTCCGTCCAATTCAGTTCGCATAAAGCCGTTCAAGGCGACAGATCTGAAGCTGAAAGCCAAAGGCGATAGCAGTCTTGTAATCGAAATTGTTCCCGGACAAATCGTTACCAAAAAGAGAGCGGAAAAGGTTAAAGTTAAAGAAGGGTATATTTGCAGCGATACCGCAAGGGATATCTTAAAACTGGTGGTAATGGAGAGACATCATGCCAACGGCAATATCGGTAAGGGACTGATTAAAGGGTTGG
>CAZGVH010000089.1:0-4731 GCA_964528955.1 uncultured Dehalococcoidales bacterium
GCTTTATGATACTATCAGGTGCTGTGAAAAATGTGAAATTGCCCGGTCCCGCGTTAAAGTCGTTCCGGGTGAAGGCGCAGAAGACGCTGAAATAATGTTCATCGGGGAAGCCCCCGGCTTTCACGAAGACCAGCAGGGACGTCCTTTCGTAGGTCCGGCGGGCAAATTCCTGGATGAATTGCTGGCTTCTATAAATCTGAATCGCCAACAGGTCTATATTGCCAATGTTATCAAGTGCCGTCCTCCGGCTAACCGCGACCCCTTACCGCAGGAGATACTTAACTGCCGTCAATGGCTGAACAGACAGATTGAGATTATCAAGCCCAAAATAATCGTCACTCTCGGTCGTTACTCCATGGCTATGTTCTTCCCGCAAAAGACTATCAGCAGAATTCATGGCACCGCCGAAAAACGCAACGGAGTGTTGTACGTCGCCATGTACCACCCGGCGGCGGCATTGCACCAGGGTAATTTGAAGGACGTTATCAAGGCTGATTTTCAAAAACTTCCCGGTTATATTGCCGAATACAATAAAACAGCGGAAGTGAAAGAAGAGAAAAAGGAATCTGCTCCCATTACAAAACAGTTAAATATGTTCGAGGTTTAAATAGTGAGAAAAAATAAAAAAACAACTAAATTAAGAATCATACCCCTCGGAGGGTTCGGTGAAATAGGCAAAAATATGACCGTCCTCGAATACGGGGATGAGATTATCGTTATCGATGCGGGTCTGATGTTCCCGGAACAGGATATGCTCGGCATCGACCTGGTAATCCCTGATATCAGTTACCTCCTGGAAAACAAGGAAAAAATCAAGGCCATTTTTATTACCCATGCGCATGAAGATCACGTCGGCGCCCTGCCCTATATCCTGCCGCAGTTGAATGTGCCGCTCTATTGTACGAAGCTGGCAAAAGGCCTGATTTCGGGCAAGCTAAAGGAGAGAAAAGCTTTAGCCGGAGCGGTACTGAATGTCATCACCTTCGGGGAGCAAATCAACCTGGGAAAGTTCAGGGTGGAATTCTTCCCGGTCTGCCACAGCATACCGGATGCCGCCGGACTGATTATCCAGACACCTATCGGAACGCTGGTGCATACCGGCGACTTTAAATTGGACCATACACCGGTGACCGGGCCCAAGACAGACCTTTCGAGGCTGGCGCAGGTCGGTTCGCAGGGTGTTCTGCTGCTCTTTTCCGATTCCACCTATGCCGAAGTTCCCGGTTATACCCCTTCCGAAAAAGTGGTCGGGGAAGCGCTGGAGAATATCATCGCCCATGCCAGTGGAAGGGTTATCATAACCACATTCGCCTCGCTGGTGACACGCGTGCAGCAGGTTATCGATGCCGCCGTCAAACACCAGCGCAAGGTCTTTATAATCGGTCGCAGCATGACGGAGACGGTAAAGATATCGCTGGAACTGGGCTACCTGAAAGCCCCCAATGGCGTACTGGCTAAAATCGAGGATTTGCACAAAGTGCCCAACGAAAAGGCGGTTATCATCACCACCGGCAGCCAGGGAGAACCGACTTCCGGCCTGGTAAGAATCGCCAACCACGACCACCGGCAAATCAGCATTATCAAGGGTGATACCGTTATTTATTCGGCCTCTCCTATCCCGGGAAATGAGTCGCTGGTCTATAAGACAGTCGATAACCTTTTCAAACAGGGAGCTGAGGTTTATTACGGGCGTATGGCACAGACACACGTTCACGGTCATGCCAGCCAGGAAGAGCTGAAACTGATGCTGAACCTGGTAAAGCCGCGCTTCTTCATACCGGTTCACGGCGAGTTCCGTCACCTTGCCTGTCATGCCAAACTTGCCGAAAGCGTCGGCATACCGGCGGAAAGAATCTTTACGCTGGAAGACGGCGATATACTCGAATTGACCACGCTTGGCGGTAAAAAAGCAGGCAAGGTCGAATCAGGAAATGTCTATGTAGACGGACTGAGCGTTGGCGATGTCGGCGGAATCGTGCTGCGCAACAGGCGCATGCTCTCGCGCGACGGCATCGTGGTAATCGTGATTGCCGTCAGAAAGCAGGATGATAAACTGGTGGGGCGTCCGGATATCGTTACCAGGGGTTTTGTCGACAGCAACGAATACAAGGATATGCTTGAAACCAGTAAAGACATCGTAACCAGGATTATGAACCACGAAGGTGAATTTGCGGCGGAGATCGGTTTCCCCGATAGCAGAATCAGGACGGAACTGAACAAGTATTATTTCGACCAGACCAAGAGGCGTCCGATGATACTTCCGGTGATGGTTAAGGTATAATATATATATTATGCGCCGGGACGGTGAAAAGCGATGGCAAAAACTCCAGCAAAAAATAAAGTAAAACCTGCACCTAAAAAACAGGTAAAACCGAAAGCAACTAAACCCGTTGCGAAAAAGAATTACAAAGCGCCGCCGCCAAAGAGGGTAAAACCCAATAGCGGAGCTTCGCCGGTTAAGTCTTTTTTCCGGTTTCTGTTTTCCAAGTGGATGCGCCGTATAATCCTTTTAGCTATTATCATTATCCTGCTTTTCTGGCAGTGGGATAACATCTACGAATGGATTACCGTCACCGTTACCGATACTATCGGAACGCTGGGGTGGGGATTAATCCTGATTGCGCTGGCGATATTAATTATTCTCTGCATCATCTTCCGCCGGCCGCTGGGAGCTTTCATACAACGCTTCAAGCTTTACCTGTGGTATAAATGGCTGGGCGGAGCCGCCATTTTCTTCGGCATCTGGGGAATACTTGGGTTATTCGATGTCGGCGGCAGCTTCGGACGCAGCATCGTCAGCTACGATACGGCTGCCGGTATTTTCAGGGTACTCGGGCTGCTGCTTTTGGGTATTATCCTGATGGCGCCGCGCGCCTGCCTGCACGGCTGGATAAAGTTCTCCATGTGGATTGCTAAACCGTTCACTTCACCGGCTCCGAGGGTCAAACCGGAAAAACCGGTTTATCAGCCGCCGCTGCAATCGACCGACTACTATAATAAGAAGTTTACGGACAGAAAGACGGTTCCTCAGCCCGAAGTTCTGCTTGTAAAAGAACAGTCTGCCAAAGCTGCGACTGTCAGCGAGCCGGTAAAACACGAGCCTCTGCCCGATAAAATAGTACCTCCGAAGGTTTTAATCCCTCCGGAAGTCAACAGAAAAAAACCGGTTGCCGATTCGCTGGTTGCCGAAGCTATGAAGAACAAGCAGGAAGCCCAAACGGCTGCCGCGCAACCGACACCTGAAAAGAGCGAAAAAACGGAGAAAACCGATATCAAGCAGGTGGCTCAGGACGTCTGGCGCAAGTACGGACAATCGACTTCGCTGGTAATGGTAGACGGCTGGAAATTGCCGCCTGTAGATATACTGGACAAAGCGATCGAGCTCGAATACGGACAGGCTGATAACGCTATCAGAGCCAGGAAGATCGACGAAGCGCTGGCAAGCTATGGCGTCGATGCCAAAGTCATCCAGATTAATGTCGGGCCTACCGTTACGCAGTTCGAAATCGAACCGGGCTGGGACGTAAAAACCAAGCTGGTAAAAGAGAGAGACGAAAACGGCAACATCAGGGAAAGGATCGAAGAGGTTTCGCGCACCAGGGTCAAGGTGGATAAAATTACCTCCCTCTCAAACGACCTGGCGCTGGCGCTGGCATCGCCGACTATCAGAATCGAAGCCCCGATTCCGGGTAAATCCGCTGTCGGTATCGAGGTCCCCAATTCATCCTTCGGCACCGTCAGCCTGCGCAGTGTAATCGAAAGCAACAACTTCCAAAAGCTGCTGGCAAAATCCAAGCTGGCAATGGCTTTAGGAAAGGGAGCGGGCGGCGAATCCATAGCCGGAGACCTCGCCAAGATGCCGCATCTTTTAATCGCCGGCGCTACCGGAAGCGGTAAGACCGTCTGCTTGAATGCTGTTATTTCCTGTATTTTGATGTGCAATACGCCTTACGATACCAGGATGATCATGATAGATCCCAAGAGGGTGGAACTGGTGCAGTTCAACAGTTTGCCGCACCTGGCGACACCGGTTATCGTGGATACCAACAAGGCTGTGAATGCCTTGCGCTGGCTGAACCAGGAAATGGATTTGCGCTACCAGAAACTGGCGGCGGCCTCGGCGCGCAACATCGAAGGATATAACAAGAACAAAACCGGCAAGGAAAAAATGCCGAACATCGTCCTGATTATAGATGAACTGGCAGACCTGATGATGGCAGGGTTCGACGAAGTCGAGCATATCCTGTGCAGATTGGCACAGCTTGCCCGGGCTATCGGCATCCACCTGGTTGTAGCAACGCAGCGTCCGTCCGTGGATGTGGTTACCGGACTTATTAAAGCCAACTTCCCGACGCGTATCAGCTTTGCCGTTACCTCGCAGGTGGACTCGCGCACCATCCTGGATATGGTAGGCGCCGAAAAACTGCTGGGCAAGGGCGATATGTTATATATGCCGACTGAAGAAGCCAAGCCCAAGCGTCTGCAGGGCTGCTTCATTTCCGATTCCGAAATCGAGAGACTGGTTTACTTCTGGAACAGCCAGAAGCCCGAGGAACAGGGCGGCGAAGCTCCCAGTCCGCTGAAAGTGGAAGAAGTGGTCATCCCCGACAACGTCAATATCGGAAAGAAAGACGAGTATCCCAAAGACCCGCTGCTACAAGAAGCCCTGGAACTGGCGAAGGAACACGAACAGATATCGACCTCGTTCCTGCAGCGCAAACTGCACATCGG
>CAZGVH010000090.1:0-4711 GCA_964528955.1 uncultured Dehalococcoidales bacterium
ATCTATAAAGGATATTAATCGGGCTTTTAAAAGAGGCGACTGATGATTTTTGAAAATCCGAATTTACTATGGTTGTTAGTTGTGCTGCCCGTTTTTCTTCTTGTTTTGGGTTACTGGGGATGGAGAAGAAAAAGACAGGTAGTTGCAATATTTCCTTCGGTTTTTAACAACCTGTGGAAAAAACAATTAGAAAAATATGTATTAGCTGGTATCGTAATGGCACTGCTGATAGTAGCATTGGCTTTGCCTAAGGTTGCGTATACTGCTCCGCCGGTCGAACAGAAGAGCGGTGAAATTATTCTGCTGGTCGATACCAGCGGCAGTATGGCGGCGCAACCCGAACCTTATACTCCTACCAGGATGGACAGGGCAAAACCGATTCTCCTGGATATCATAGAGAAGATGGAAGAATTCGGACAGGTGAAAATGGGGCTTTTCGGGTTTACTAATATTGCCCGCTCACATGTGCCAATAATAGGGATCGAGGATTATTCCTACCTTGCAGCGAGCGTCAGAAAGGTGCTCGGAGTATATTCCACTGCCGGGGGAAGCACCAGCCTGGGGAATCCTATACTTAATGTACTACCCAAATTTTCAGAGGATGCCACTTCTAAAACTATAATCGTTGTAACTGACGGAGACCCTTTCTTTTGGGGTGAATCGAGAGTTACGGATGATGAAAAGGAGTCGATTGAGGCGGCTGTTGCGGCTGCAATCGAACAGGATGTAACGATAATTACTATTGGAATCGGTGAAAGAGAAGGAGCCAAAATACCTTTATACAATACCGAAGGTGAATTTACCGGGAATTATGCGCAAAAGGAAAAGGGAGTAGATTTTATCTTCTTCTATCATGATGAGTTACTAAGAGACATAGCCGCGCGAACCGGTGGTAAATATTACTATGAGCAAGATTTGACTGGACTAAATGACTTTATCGAGCTTCAACTTGATACCGTATATACAGAAGAAATTCACGAAGAGCAGGAGTTGTACCGCTATATTTCTCATTATTTTTTAATTGCTGCAATTCCGTTCTGGCTTATTTTTGCCAGGCGTCATCTACTGGGATAAAAATGTCAATCCGGGGTGTATAAATGAAAATAATTGGTAATTTAACTATCATATTAATAATTGTAATTATGTTTTTATTAGCCGGTTGTGGAGATAATAATACACAGAGCACAACGTCAAGTACACAGTCGACTAATACTACATCAGTTACCGAGACTATTGTAGTAGAAAAGGGATATGAGCTTTCAGGGAATGAAACATATGGTCTGTTAGCTTTATATGAACTCGAAGTGACTACCAAAAAGAAAGAAATTACGATAAGCGCAGTGCTGTCTTCAGTAAGAATCTCACGGGCGGATGTTTTTGTAGTCGGCGAGTTTTATAATGCTGCGGGCGAAATGGTTTATACCAATGATTCGAATTATATACTGGATTCATCGCAAACTATCAGGTCGATAGGTGTCGGGATTACTTACTATACCGATGATCCGTCGGTTGTTACCATGTGTAAATTGATTATATCTGCGCACGAATAAAATTCAAAACAGGTTTCAATCGCTAATATAGCCCCGGCTAATCGGTCGGTTATTTTCTTTTTTCACAGAAAATAAGCCCCCGCTTTAACGGGGGCTTATAATCCGTCCGTGATGCTGTTTTATCAGTTTAATCTGAGAGCCTGGGTGCTTAATTTCACCACAATGCGATTGACTAGAATCATTATTACGGCGACTATGGCTATCAAAATAACCAGTTCCAGGATTATTGAATTCAAACCTAAACCATTGATGCTCAAGTCGACCACCGGCTTGATGACATAGTAGGTCGGAAATATATATCCAATCCACTGGGGTATTTGCGGAAACATATAGATAACGGCAGGTCCGAACAGCAGCAATCCTCCGAATTTCCAGAGAGCGAACAAGGTGTTCATATCCTTTATATACGCTCCGGCAATCAACCCTAGCTCCGCCGCCATTAGAGCGCCTAAACCCATTACCAGTATCAGCGACAGGAATGAAGCATGGAATTGCCCGCTTATAACTAGCGTAAGCACGCCCATAAACAATGCCAGGACGGCACCGACAGTTCCTTTAGCTGTAAATATTTCACCGATAGTAGCGGGAGTGATATTGATCGCTTCAAGCGTGTGTTTATTCTTTTCATTTATCAGTGAAGAAGCGGGTATCATCATCCCGCCGAAGAAAAGAGCGGTGAGTACGACCAGTGGCAACAATCTGTCATTCCAGGAGGTATCCGATACGTCTCCGAGGGCAACCGTCTCGATATTAACCGGAAGTGTCGCTCCGCTCAGTTCATGGATGGCATCCGACAGCGAGGTAGCGATGATAATGCGGTGTTTGGACAGGCTTTCACCCCAGGTATAGGCCTTGATATCGGCATTGCCGGATAGAATCATCTCATCCATATCTTTTGCGAACACCATCCCCATGTCGATCGAGCCATTGGTTGCCGCTTCTACCAATGCGGATTCGGTTTCGTATGTCTTCAAATTTATGCTGTTCGATTTGTCGAGCAAGGTGACCAGCCCGGATTCTCCCTCATCGTATACACCGAGAACCGCCCTGTCGCTGAATATATTGCCGAAGGCCAGGTTGAAAAACAACGCCAGTAAAACCGGCATTGCTATGGACATTACCAGTATCATGTCTCGCGGGCCGTGAAATACTTCATTTTTAATTAGTGTGCGGATGCGCTTCAGTTTCATCGATATCGCCTCCTCAATGTAGCCATGCCGGCATAGATTACAACAGTGGTTAAACCAGCCAGAATAGCAAGGTTTACCCCGACATCGCTCCAGTTTGCGCCGTAATTGGCGACGCGGTTGACGGTATCCGTCAGGTAGTAAGATGGAATAACTTTAGTCCATTCCGAGAGAAGCCCGGGCATAGTGGTTCCGAAACCCGGTATCATCAGGATAATAAGTACCAGCATACCCCAGCTGGTAACTGCCATTACATCCCGTGCTACCGAAGCCAGCAGGAAACTGATGCCTACCACCATAAGGCTGCCTAGTAAAAGTGTAATCAATATGATAACGGGTTGATTGGCAAATCCTCCTGCTAAAAGCATGAACAGTATTGCCTGAACCAGCGCCAGCCCGACTCCCAGGACTCCTTTTGCCATGAACAGGTCTGAGGTTCGCATCGGCGTCACGAAGAGCGCCCGCGCGGTTCCCTGTTCGATTTCTACACTTATCAGGCTGGCGAGCGTCAATATCTCCATAAGCAGAATAATTACCGCCAGTAACGGGCGCATGCGTTCTCTGAGGGATAGCTGGTCGCCCGCCATGTCGGTGCCGAGTACCTCTTGAGAGATATTATAGTTAATCGACTGCCCCGTCTGAACATACGAAAGTTCTTCGATAATGGTGACGATGGCGTCTTTTATCTCTGTCGCTGTGGACGAGGAATAATAAACCTTGATATCAGGTATGCCGCCGCTTTGCCAGGTTTCCATAATATCCGGCGGAAGCGATATGCCTGACTGGTAGTCACCGTCGAGTATCGCCTGTTTTAAAGCTTCTTCGTCGGTGTAGTATTCGATGTTTATTCCTTCCATTTGGGATAACTGCGCAAATACCTCGGGGACTTTATCGGCATACATCGCCACGTTCAGCTTTTCGTTTACCTGCGAGGGCATCAGGAAGTAGATGCCTATATAGAAGATAATACCGACAAACGTTATCAGCATATAAAAGCGGTTGCTCATAAAAAGAGTGAAGTCTTTTTTAAGCAATGCTTTAACAATACGGAAGTTCATTCGGTCAGCCTCCGTCCGGTAACTTTTATAAAGATATCTTCCAGTGTCGCTTCCTCGCTGTGAAGCGTGACGACCTTTTCGGTTTTAAACAGTTTTTCCACTTCCTGCGGCGTACCTGGGGCGTCCATATCGATTTCCCTTTTTTCAATCGTTCCGCCGTTTGAAGATATTTCCGCGATTAACGAACGCTTGCCGTAAGTCTGTTTTAAATTGCGCGGGCTGTCAAGGGCAGCGATTTTTCCCTGGTTCATAAAGGCGACGCGGTCACACAGTTTATCGGCTTCCCACATATCGTGCGTGGTGAGAAAAATGGTCGCTCCGCGGTCTCTCTCTTCGAGGATGATATTATCGATCGCCTCCGAAGATACCGGGTCTAACCCCGATGTCGGTTCGTCCATAAACATAATCTGCGGTTTATTCACCAGCGAGCGGGCAATCATCAATCTCTGCTTCATCCCCTTTGAGTAGCCGGAGACCTTGTCCTTCTCTCTTCCGGCAAGCCCCACTCTTTTTAAGAGCGCATAGCCGTCAAAGTTGTCGACGCCGAACAGGGCGGCGAACAATTTCAGGTTTTCTATAGCGCTCATCTGTTCGTAGAGATTGGTCTGCTCGAAGCAAACCCCAATTTGCGACTGCACTTTATCGGCGTTTTTGGCTACATCGATCCCCAGCAGGGTGGCTTTTCCAGCAAAGGGGTGCAATTGCCCGGTGAGCATCTTGACTGTTGTTGTCTTGCCGGCTCCGTTAGGGCCTAAAAACCCGAGTATTTCTCCTGCTTCGACATCGAAATTGATGTGGTCGACTGCCAGCAGGTTGCCGTAGCGGTAAGCCAGGTCTTCGACAATGATGGATTTTTTCTTGAGCATTATTTCCCTCCGTTATTGAACAGGTCTATTTCCTTTTTTAAGAAACCGTA
>CAZGVH010000091.1:0-4609 GCA_964528955.1 uncultured Dehalococcoidales bacterium
TATCTGCTACCAGGTCGGCTTTAAAATCCCTCGGATAATTGACGTTCTTAATATGAGTATCGTTTTTATTGCCGCCGGCTACGAAGTTGGTTCCCGAAGAGACCGATTCGTCGCCGACAATCTTAATTCCCTTTAAACCTATCGGCGAGGCAAATCCGGCAACAATGCCTTTATAGGCAACCTCAGCTTCGGTAGCCATCCTTAAATCAACACAATGCAGCAGGTTTTTTAACTTTACTTCATTAACTTCCACGTCTCCGCGGATGCAGACAAAAATAAATTCATCGTCTGCCATATAAAAAACGGCTTTCAAGGTATTTACCGGGTTGATTTTTAAATAGCCGCATACTTCTTCAATGGTCTTGTACCCCGGCGTCGCTACCTCTTCCATCGGCAGAGCTGCGTTGGTGTCGGCTTTTGCCTTGACGCTCTTTGCTTTTTCGGCGTTGGCAGCCTTGCCGCAGCTTTCACAGTAGATAATCTCATCCTCTCCCATCTCGGAAACAGCCATGAACTCATTCGAATCCTTGCCGCCGATAGCGCCGCTGTCGGCCTCGATAACGATTACCGGCAATCCGCATCTTGAGAAGATGTTCTTGTAGGCAACGACCATCTTTTGATAGTTCACATCCAGTCCTTCGGCGTCGGTATCGAAACTGTAGAGGTCTTTCATGACGAATTCGCGTACGCGTACCAGACCACCCCGGGGACGGGGTTCGTCGCGGAACTTGGTCTGGATTTGATATAAAAGCAGCGGTAAATCACGGTAACTCTGCACGCTGCGCCCGACCAGGTCGGTGACCACTTCTTCATGGGTAGGTCCAAGCGCCAGTTCGCGTTCCTTGCGGTCGAAAAGCCTGAACAGGTTTTTGCCGAAGCTGACGCCTCTGCCGGATTTTTCCCATAACTCGATGGGTTGCAGAACCGGCATACATATTTCCTGTCCGCCTGCCTTGTTCATCTCGTCGCGTATAATATCCTCTATCTTGCGCAGGGAGCGGAGGGCCATCGGCAGGTATGAATAGACACCGGCCGTCAGCTGGCGTATCATTCCGGCGCGCAGCATCAACTGGTGGCTTATAGTATCGGCTTCCGCCGGAATCTCTCGCTGGGTTTTCCCGAATAACTGTGATAGGCGCATATGCTTCTACTTGAACTCCTTTTTAGAAATAACTATCAGAATTACGGCTATTATGCCGATTACCTGCGTGGGAATGATGGAGAATATGGCTCCGGTTAAAGCCAGCGCCCAGTTCTTTTTGTTGATAGCGAAGGAACCTCCGATGATGGCTAGCAGGCTGATAACCAGTAGCGGTATAGCGACCAGCCATATGACGGTCAAGGGGATGCCGATATCCCACACGCCGAACGAAGACATTACCTCGGCGGCAATTTCGTCACCGAATGCAATGCTGACAGTGATTATAAACGCCGTGGCGATAATCCCGATAATCCCCGAGAGGATGCTCAGAATTCCTGCTGCTGCGGGCATCCAGCCGTATGAAGGCTGCCGGTCTTTTTCTAACGCTTGTTCTTCCATCTATCTGTTATTATAAACTACAGATATGAATTAAACCACATTACATTGAAATATGCCAGTCCTCTGTCTGAGGATTAGTTGTTTTTATGGATTACTTAATTTAAGTAGAAGCGACTATTGGTCGTCCGCACACTTGCACTTATTGTCATGCTGAGTTCGTGGTGGTCGAACGAAGCATCTGGGAAAGGGTATAAATAATTGTCTTTGCGAGGACGATGCAGGAGGACGAAGCAATCTCTACCGATGAACATCATGAAGGTTTACTTTTTATAATATGTCGGTAAATTTTTAATATGATATGCGGGGTGAGGTATTTAAGTTGTATTGTAGGGATTGCTTCGCTTTCCCTGCGGGAAAACTCGCAACGACTGTGCTAATGCCATTCTGCTTTCCGATTTATCGTGATAAGAGTATATTGATTAGTCTTAGACTCTTCGTTTCACTCAGAGTGACAGACATTTATCCCTCGAACCCCTCCACCTCTCTCATCAGCACATCCACGAAGTCCTTTTCATCCACCACCCCGATTTTTTCGCCCTTCTTGAAAAGCACTCCCTTGCCTTTGCCGCAGGCGATGCCGATATCGGCATCCTTGGCTTCGCCGGGGCCGTTGACAACGCATCCCATAACGGCGACCTTCACCGGTTTATCCACCTTAGCCAGTCTTTTTTCAACTTCTTTAACGATTTCAATCAGGTTGACTTCTGTACGTCCGCAGGTAGGGCAGCTGACCAGCACGGCGCCGTGATTCCTTAAATCAAGGCTCTTCAATATCTCGTAAGCAACGATAACTTCTTCTACCGGATTGGCGGAAAGCGATACGCGTATGGTATCCCCGATGCCCATATAAAGCAGCGGGCTGATGCCGCAGGCGCTGCGTATAATTCCGCTTTTAGCCGGCCCCGATTCGGTAATGCCGATATGCAGCGGATAGGGGATTTTGTCGGAAATATCTTTATAAGCTTCGATAGTGGTCGGCACGTCGAAAGCCTTGAGTGAAACCTTGATCAAATCGAAATCCAGGTCTTCGAGTAGTTTTATATGCCTCATAGCGGCAACGACCATCTTTCTGGCTGTGGAGAGCTGTGGGTCTATGTCCTGAGGCAGGCTGCCGGCGTTGACACCGATGCGGATGGGAATTTCCCTTTCTTTGGCGGCGTTTACGACAGCAGCTACCTTATCCGGTTCGCTGATGTTTCCCGGATTGAGACGCAGCCCGTCGACCCCCGATTTAATCGCTTCCAGCGCCAGCCTGTAATCAAAATGAATATCGGCCACCAGCGGAATCTTTATTTGTTTCTTTATCCCGGAAAGAGCGATAGCCGCTTCCATGTCCGGTACTGCTGAACGGATGATTTCGCAGCCGCATTCCTCGAGTTCTTTAATCTGCCTGACAGTTGATGCAACGTCGCGTGTGTCGGTTTTCGTCATCGATTGAACGATTATCGGGGCATCACTGCCGACTGTAACATCTCCGATTCGTATTGCTTTTGAAACCCTGCGCTGAATCATCTTATACTATCCTTTATTCGCCTATTATACGAACTATATCATGGAAGGTAACGGCAAGCATCAATATTATAAGCAGAGCAAATCCGATGAAGTGGACTTTGCCCTCGGTTTCGGGAGCCACTTTCTTACCGCGGCGAATCCATTCTAAAAGTACGAAAACAATTCGTCCTCCATCGAGTGCAGGGAGAGGCAGCAAATTGATAATTGCCAGGTTGAGGCTGAAGAAAGCTGTCCATTCCAGGAGTGGGCTGATGCCTGCCTGCGCTATCTCTCCGGTAATCTGCGCGATGCCGACCGGTCCAACCAGGTCGGCAGCCGAACTGGTACCGATGAACATGCTCAGGATGCCGTTCTTGAAGAGCACCAATGTCTCGAATGCTTCTGTAGAGCCTTCTTTGAAAGCAACCCACGGGTTAAAGCTCTCTTTCTCTATAACAGCATTCTCCGTTTTGATAGCGAAGCCGACGGAGCCTTCTCCGGCTGGCGGATTCCACCTGGGTACGACAGTTGCGATCTCCTTAGCGCCGTTGCTGTGCTCCAGCAGGATCTCCATTTCGTTTCCGAGATTTATTTGTATATAACGGCTGATATCAGCGGTATTATTGATGGTTTTGCCGTTTATTTCCAGAATCTTGTCGCCCGCCTGAATCCCGGCTGCCTCTGCCGGTGAATTGGCGACCACTTCCATAACGGTCACGTTGCCGGTAACGATATCGTGCGGAATCATAAAAGCGATTGTCAGCAATAGAAAAGGCAGGATGAAGTTCATAAAAGAACCGGCGCTGAGCACGATCAGCCTTTTACCGATGCTCTTGCTGGCGAGGCTGCGTTCTATCTTCGGGTCTTCCTCACCCGACATCTTGGTAAAACCGCCCAGCGGCACCCAGTTCAGAGAGTATTCCGTTTCCCCGTATTTTATCGCGGCAATACGCGGCGGATAGCCGATACCGAATTCCTCGACTTTAACGCCGCAGGCTTTGGCGGTGGCGAAATGACCCAGTTCGTGGGCAATAACTACAACCGCCAGCACGAAAAAGAAGGCTATGATGGTAGTCAGCGTACCGGCTCCGGGAATTACTATATTGTAACCGTAGAGCTCGCGGGTTAATATCGCCGTAAACGCCATCAGGAAATACGCCAGTGTTGCCACCAGGACGATCATCAATGGTTTTTCACGGGTTTCGAAGATTTTATATTTGTAGATAAGCGCTGCGATGGCTACGATTAATAGCAGCGCCATAAAAGCAATCAGTATATTCATATTTTCTTTAAACTCCCTGCCAGATCGGCAGTTGTCTCTCTGGCCCATTCGTCGGCGGCATATATATCTTCCAGCGCCGGTTGTTTAATATTCTTGTGTCTTTCCAGTGTTTTCTCTATCAATTCGGCGATGTGGTTGAATTTAATCCGGTGTTCCAAAAATAACGATACGGCGACCTCGTCCGCCGCGCAATGGCAAAGAAAAAAGCGGACGTTATGGAGAAAGAACGAAAAATATTCATATATGGCGGCGAAGGCGTGGACGGCGCAATCAAACGCGGGGTTCCCGAAAAGGTC
>CAZGVH010000092.1:0-4553 GCA_964528955.1 uncultured Dehalococcoidales bacterium
CGGCATCGCCTGCGCCAAGCTGGTGGTATTTTGCAACGCGCCGGAGGATAACCCCTTCATGGCGGGAGCCTTTCACGGCATCGGTGAGCCGGAATGCGTCATAAATGTCGGCGTCAGCGGACCGGGCGTAATGCATAATGCCCTGCAAAAGATTTCACCGGATGCCGATTTCACCGAAGTCGCCGAGTTGATAAAGAAAACCGCATTTAAGATTACCCGCGTCGGGCAGCTGGTTGCCACAGAGGCATCGAAACGACTGGGGGTAACCTTCGGCATCGTCGACCTCTCGCTGGCCCCTACCCCGGCTATCGGAGATAGCATCGCCAATATTTTAGAGGATATGGGACTGGAAAAGTGCGGCGCGCCGGGAACTACCGCCGCTCTGGCGCTGTTGAACGATGCAGTGAAAAAGGGCGGAACCATGGCAAGCTCACAGGTAGGCGGCCTTTCGGGCGCTTTTATCCCTGTCAGTGAAGACGCCGGAATGGTGGAAGCCGTTAGAGCGGGAGCGCTCTCGCTGGAAAAACTGGAGGCTATGACCTGCGTTTGCTCCGTGGGACTGGATATGATTATCGTTCCCGGAGATACGCCGGATTATACGCTATCCGCTATTATTGCCGATGAGGCAGCGATAGGCATGATCAATACCAAGACGACTGCCGTTAGAATTATACCCGCCCCCGGTAAAAAAGTGGGAGAGACGGTGGAATTCGGCGGGCTGCTGGGCGGCGGGCCGGTAATGGCGGTCAATAAGTTTTCCAGCAAGGCATTTATAGCCAGAGGCGGACGCATCCCCGCCCCTATCCACAGCCTCAGGAATTAATACAGCGATGACCGATAAAGCCCGAAAAAGACCGAAATGTTCCATGTGCGGCAAGTGCTGCAGCGCACCGACCGTTATGATCACAAAACCATCGGACTACCGCAGATGGGTGCAGCAGGGCCGGGAAGATATACTTCGATACGCTAGCGTTCCTCTGACCGGAGGTTATGGCGACCTGTGGAGAGACCCTGAGGATGGAGAAGTAATCACCCATTGCCCGTTTATAAAGAAAATCGATGATGAAAAATATATCTGCACAATCCAGGATACCAAACCGAAAGTATGCCGGGAATACCGCTGTGAATGGGCTTACGGAGCAGGGAAAAAGGGTGTCCCTTTTAAGACCGACTGCGGTTGGACTGATAAAGCTAAAAAATTAGGCTACGGTAAACGCCCGGCAAAAGAATAGTTCAGGTATGATACCAATATTAACCATTAAAAAAGGCTGGTGATATTGAATGGCAGATGCAAATGGCGCCTTGGAATATAACGACAGCAGGATAGACCTCAAATCGCTTTCTTCCGAAGTAGAAGAAAAACTGGCAACCTCTTTAACAGCGGATATGCCTCAAATGATCCCCTATCTACCTTACCTGCTGCAGGATTTATGGGAACTGGGTTCGAATCCTCGGGACATTATCAAACTTATCTCAAAACACGTGCCGACATCGAAAAATACAAGGATACTTGACCTGGGCTGCGGCAAAGGGTCTGTCGGCATCCTGCTGGCAGAAAAATTAAAATGCCGAATCAAAGGCATCGATATCTTCCCCGAATTTATCGATTATGCACAGACTAAAGCCGACGAATACAATGTCTCTCACTTATGTGAATTCGCCGTAGATGATATCAATCGTGCCGTCAATTATGAGAAAGGTTACGACATCGTAATCCTGGGAGCAACGGGAGATGTGCTGGGGAGACCGGATGTTACCATCGAAAAGCTGAAGAATACCCTTAAACCTTCCGGTTATATTATTATCGATGACGGCTATGTTGCCGAAGGTTCCGATTCAAGCTACCACTCGCGGAAAGAATGGATGATGTTTTTCGTAAAATCCGGGGTGATGCTCGTCGATGAAATACCTTCCGATATTGAAGAAATGGCTAAAACAAACAGATACAATCAGGAACGTATTACCGCTAGAGCAAACGAATTAAAGCAAATATATCCCGATAAGTCGGATGCTTTTGAAAAATACGTACAGAGCCAGCAGGCGGAATGCGACCAACTCGAGAACGACATCATAGGCGTTACCTGGTTACTGCAGTCCGTTATCTAGGATTCATTTACCCACTTATTGATCCTCCCCGAAAATATTTTTCCCATTAACTTAATAATTGTTTGTTAGAGGTATTGACAAACTGCAATTAGCGTTATATAATAATTTTAGCAATCGATTGATGAGATTGCTAATTAATAAATAATTTAATTATAGGAGGTTTTAATAATATGGTAATTCAGAGATGGAGTCCTTACAGGGAATTAAAGCAAATGGAGGATACGATGGATAGATTATGGAGATTCGGAAATTTGCCGGCTTATCGCGAGGGTTCGGAGGATTGGAATATATTGATTGACGTCATGCAGAAAAAAGACGACATCATTGTCAGTGCATCCGTACCGGGTATCAAGGCGGAGGAAATCGATGTAGCTGTCGAGGACAACGTTCTGACCATCAGGGCCGAAAGAAAGGCAGACACAGCAGAGGATGTTACCTATCTCATCAAGGAGAGACCGGAGGGGTCCTTCTTCAGGGCGTTGAGACTTCCCGATACAGTCGATGCCGAGAAAATCGAATCCTCTTACTATAATGGTGTTCTGACTATCAGGATGCCCAAAGCCGAAGAGAAAAAGAGGAAACAAATTCAGATTAAAGTAGAAAAAGAGCCTAAGACCATCGAAACCACAGCCAAATAATACAACAACCTTTCTTTTTTCATTGATTTCTCTTTTCAGTTAGCCTGGCGATAAGCCGGGCTAATTTGTTTTCCGGGATTGACATCCTCCTGATAACAGTATATATTTGGATGGTAAGATTGTTGGAAAGTAGGAATTTCATATGTCGGAACTGGTTCAGATACGTAAAAAAGCTCAAATAACCATTCCCGCTTCGGTACGGCAAAAGCTGGGCATCGAAGAAGGCGATTTCGTCGATGTGCAGATTAAAGATGGGAATATCGTACTCAAGGTGATGAAACTTGTCAGTAAGGAGCAGGCTTGGTTCTGGACGGAACGCTGGCAAAACGGAGAAAGAGAAGCCGAGAAAGATATCCAGAACGGCAGAGTACATAAATTCAAAACCAGGGACGATGCCATCGCCTTCCTGCACAGGCAGAGCAATAACGAGAAAAAAGACGCAGGCAGTGAATAAATGCCTGTCGAATTTACCGAACGCTTCGTACGTCAATATACAAAATTGCCGATAGTTATAAGAAATAAGATCGATAAGGCGTTAAAACTGCTGGATAACGATTTCCGTCATCCCGGCTTGCGCAGCCATCCGGTAGAAAAAGCGCCCGGAATTTTCGAAGCCTATGTAGATGACAAATACCGTATGACCTATGAACGCAAAGGCGACACTTTTATTCTCCGCAACGTGGACAACCACGATGAATGCTTGAAAAATCCGTAGAAAATTCCTATTTTATCTTAACCGGAATACCGGCAACCAACAGGTAAACCTCATCGGCATACTGAGCCAGCAATTGGTTTGCCCTGCCGAGCAGGTCACGGTAAGTGCGAGACATCTCGTTATCGGGCACTATACCTAACCCCACCTCATTGGATACCAGTATGAAAGCGGATGATTTCGATTTCATTGTATTAATAAGCGAATCAATTTCTTTCAAAACGGCTGATTCAGCGGAGGCTTCATCGGCCGCACCCAGCATAACGTTGGAAACCAGCATTGTGATACAGTCGATAACGATAACCGGATATTCCCCTGCTTGTTCATCGATTGACTTGCCGATTTCACAGGGAGATTCCAGGGTATCCCAGTTTAAAGGACGGGACTTTCTGTGCTTCTCGATGCGACGGCGCATATCCTCGTCTTTAGCCTCGGCGGTTGCCACGAATAAAACCCTGCCGCCAATAGCGGAAGCCAGCTTCTGGGCATAACTGCTTTTTCCCGCCCGGGCGCCGCCGGTTATTAAAATACAGCTCAACTTAAACCCCTTTATCCTTATATTTACAGGACTTTATATCCAAAAACCAGTGCTCATCCCTCAATATCTTCTCAGCGCTGATTATTTCCAGTTCCTTTTTAAATAAAGGACCGTCGATAACCAGTGTATGATACTCCCCTGCTTCGCCGCAAGGGGTGATTTTATTGGTCCCAGCTAAATCGGATATCAACTGAAAATCGACCTGCCTACCCAGCCACTCTTTCCCCATTACATCGGCATCGGTAGCGACAATAACAGCATTAAAGCCGCTTTCGATAAACTCTGTTAGTAATTTCGACTGGTCTTCCATCCAGAGCGGGAGATGAGATATAATGCCGCACTTGTTACAGACTCTCTCAACCCATTCGCGATGTATATCCAAATCGATATCGCCGAAAATGCCGTCGGTTATCCCCTGCTCTTTTAAAGACAACAGGATTTTACAAAATTCCTCCTCGTAGCTGTCCCATGTTGCTTTTCCCTGTACAAGAGGGATACCCATAGCTTCGGACTGAATCTTGAGAACCTCTCTGGAAAGGCCGTGTGAACGGGAACGCAT
>CAZGVH010000093.1:0-4546 GCA_964528955.1 uncultured Dehalococcoidales bacterium
CCTTGCCGGCGGCTTTGTCGAGAGTGCTGGAGGCGGCTTTAATATCTTCCGCGGCTTTCTCGAAATCACCGGAAGCAATCGAATCTTCCGCTTTTTTAACAACGGTCTTGGTCTTGCTGGTGTTAATTTTGTTAATAGCTCTTCTTTTCAGCGCTATTCTCTGCTGTTTTTCAGCTGATTTAATATTAGGCAAATTATTCCTCCTGAATCTGGGTTACATTATACAATAAAAAAATATCTATGACAAAAAAGTTAAACGGTGGATAATTAGCCGAGTAATAAAATACAACATTTTCCCGCTCTCTGGAAGAAGTCGTCAATTAACTTATTCTTTTTCTCATATTATAGATAATATAAACGCCGCCGATAAAACCGGCTATACCGACAACAGTAAGTAGTATAGCCAGCCACTCAAGGTTATTAGCGGCAAATACGGAAAACTCGGATATAAAAAAGAAAGCAAAAATGCCGCCGGTTAAAGCCAGTAAAACTCCCAGTATATAGCCCATTTATACCACCCCCTATGCTTACATCATTCATTACAGGATGTGAATAAATTATGTTTTCTGTCTGGAACCGGATTCGTCCCCCACTCTTGTGATATTCAGCACGCCCCGCACCCCTGCCAGCCTGGTCAGCAGCCTGCTAAGGTGCGCCAGCCCTTTGGTTTCCAGTGTCAGTAAAAGCGTAGTGGTGCGGTCGTCATGTTCGGTCACATTCATGCTGAGGATGTTAACCTTGTCCTCGGCTACTATAGTAGATACATCGCGTACCAGCCCAACCCTATCCCAGGCATCCACCTGAACGGTGACAGGATATTGGGCATCGGTCTGCCCCCACTCTACTTCGATCAGCCTTTCTTTTTCATCTTCATTGATAATATTGAAACAATCGCGGCGATGGATGGTGATGCCGCGGCTGCGCGTAACATATCCCACGATATCGTCACCGGGGACAGGATTGCAGCAATGAGCCAGGTTGGTTAAAAGCTCGCCGACGCCGAGCACCTGTACCTCGGATTTTACCTGTTTTAAGGGAGTTGTTTCAGGAATTAAACGCGGCTGTTCCTGCTGCGCCGCCAGCTTCAGCGCAATGCTTTCAACGGTGATACCGCCGTAACCGATGGCAGCCAGGAAATCATCCACGTTCGAATACTTGAAGAATTTGGCGATGGACTCACGGTCGGTGTACTTCAGCCCCAGTTGTTTCAATTCCTTGTCCAGAAGCTCGCGTCCCTGTTCGATATTGTCTTCACGCTCCTGCTTCTTGAACCACTGGCGTATCTTTTCACGCGCATGGGAGGTGTGCACATATCCCAGGTGGGGACTCATCCAGTCTCTGCTGGGTCCTTTATCGCGCCGGGTGGTAATAATTTCCACCACATCGCCGTTATTCAACTGATAATTTAAAGATACCAGACGGTTATTGACCTTGGCGCCGACACAGTGATGCCCCAGTTCTGTATGAATACGATAGGCGAAATCGAGTGGAGTCGCTCCCTTAGGAAGGTCCTTCACCTCGCCCTTAGGAGTAAAAACGAATACCTGGTCTATAAAAATATCGGTCTTGACGGATTCGAGAAATTCCTCCGTTCCGCTGAGTTCGCGATGCCAGTCTATTAACTGGCGCAGCCAGCCGATTTTTTCTTCATAAGGCGAATCGTCGGTCTTCCCTTCCTTGTAGCGCCAGTGCGCGGCAATTCCGTATTCGTCTGTATAGTGCATATCATGAGTGCGTATCTGAATTTCAGTCGGGGTAGTGCCGAACGCCATAACAACGGTATGTAGGGATTGATAGCCGTTCGGTTTAGGATTGGCTATGTAGTCGTCGAATGCGCCGGGAACCGGATGCCACATGCTGTGTACGATACCCACGGCGTTATAACAATCCTGTACGGTATCGACCAGCACTCTCAAGGCAAAAAGGTCGTAGATATCGTTGAATTGCTTGCCCTGCGCCGAGTATTTCTGGATCTTCTGGTTGATGCTGTATAAATGCTTGGGGCGGCCGGTTATTTCAGCCTTAAAACCCATGCGCCCGAATTCTGTTTTCAGAATACCTATCACTTTTGCTATAAATTCTTCGCGTTCCGTACGTTTTCCGGCAACCATTTTCGCCAGCTGCGCATATCTCTTGGTTTCGAGGTAACGAAAAGCGAGGTCTTCCAGTTCCCATTTCAACTCCCATATACCCAAACGATGCGCCAGCGGAGCGTATATATCCATCGTTTCACGCGCAATACTAAGCTGTTTCTCTGCCGGCAATGCCGATAACGTACGCATATTATGCAAACGGTCTGCCAGCTTGATAAAAACCACGCGCAGGTCTTCCGCCATGGCAACCAGCATTTTTCTAAGGCTTTCCGCCTGCTGCTGGCTTTCGGCAGCGCTGCTCTTGCGCGAAACACCCTCCGGCAACTGCAGCGAAAGCTGGCTTAACTTGGTAACGCCATCTACAAGTTTGGCAACTTCGTGTCCGAACTTATTCTCAATCTCTGCAAGAGGAATATTGCAATCCTCGCAAACATCGTGCAGCAAAGATGCAGCCAGTGCGCTGGCATCCATTTGCAGGTCCGCCAGTGTAATAGCTACCTGCAAAGGGTGTTCCAGGTAAGGTTCTCCTGACTCGCGGAATTGCCCTTCGTGTGCCTTTTCGGCGAATTTATAAGCGTTTTCTACAAGGGTCAACTTCTCCGGCGGCAGGTAGACGGAGGCTTTTTGCAGTAATATGTTGACCGTTGAATTTTTTTGTTTTAACATAAGGATTATACTTTTAGTATAAAGGAACACAGACAGGTTAGCAAAATACAATCTTTAATAATTTGGCTGAACCGGTATTCCGTTATGGAATAGACAGGAGAAAAAGTGTATCAGGCACCGCGAGGAACAGCAGATATTATACCCGGAGAACAGGCTTACTGGAGATATGTGGAACAGAAAGCGTCGGCTATATGCAGTTTATACGGCTATGAACGCATCGAAACCCCGACTTTTGAGAATACCAGGCTTTTTGCGCGCGGCATCGGCGATGGCACCGATATCGTCGAAAAGGAGATGTATTCCTTCAAAGACAAGGGGGATAATGATATTACGCTGAGGCCTGAAGGAACGGCTTCGGTCTGCCGCGCTTATATCGAGCACGGTATGGCAAACCTGCTTCAGCCGGTTAAATTGTTCTATCTGACTTCTATATACAGGTACGAACGGCCGCAGGCCGGACGCTTGCGTGAATTTCACCAGTTCGGCTATGAAGCCATCGGAGACGCCGACCCGGTTATCGATGCCGAAGTTATCGAAATGGCATGGAGATTCTACGAAGCGCTGGGACTGACAAATCTTAATCTGATCCTCAACAGCATCGGCTGCAATGAATGCCGTCCGAAATATCTGGAAGAACTGCGGAATTATTATGACAAATGCAACGGCGCCCTTTGCAGGGATTGCCAGACGAGAAGAGAACGCAATACGTTAAGATTGCTGGATTGCAAAAATCCGAATTGTCAAAAGTTCGTGGATAACGCTCCCAAGAGTGAAGATTACCTGTGCCCCGATTGCGCACAGCATTTCGATTCCTTGAAGAAATACCTTGATAAGCTGGAGCTGCCTTATACTGTCGACCATAAGCTGGTGCGCGGTTTGGATTATTATACAAGGACCGTCTTTGAAATTCAGCCGGAAATCGAGGGCAGTCAGAATACGCTTGGCGGCGGTGGACGTTATGACAACCTGATTGCCGAACTGGAAGGTAAACCCACACCGGCAGCCGGTTTTGCCGCCGGTATCGAGCGAATTATCCTGAATCTGAAAAAGCAGGAAGTCGAAGTACCTTCAGTTGAAAAACCGGCTGTATTCGTAGCCAGCATGGGAGATAACGCCAGGGTGGCGGCGGTTAAATTGTCGTCGGACTTAAGAAAGGCAGGCATCGGCGTCATCCAGTCGACCGGAAACAAGAGCTTAAAGGCGCAGTTGAGACAGGCCAATAACCTCGCTATGAAATATACGGTCATACTGGGGGACGAAGAGGTTGCCTTGCAGACGGTTGTGCTAAAGGATATGAAAGGTACCGGGCAGGAAACCCTGCCGCTGGACTGCCTGGTTGGCAGGTTGAAAGGCATCTGACTTAACCAAACTTAAATAAACTCATCGCTATGTTCTCGACTTCATGGCGAGAGTATCAATTTAGTCAATATAAAATGTCTTCAAATTTGTGGTCGGAGAATACAGCCGCCGGATTAAATATCCTTTTTTATTCACCTTACCTGTCTGTAAAGAATAACTCGATGCCATGATGGATTCGACAATCTTTTTATTACCTCAACCCTTTTTCTATCCTGTATCAACCAGCGGAGACTGCAAGGGATAAGACTGAGCGAGCTTCTTGGTATACGCGAAAACCATATCGACGATGATAAGGTATTCGAAAAGCGTGAAATTTGAAGAGAGTTTGAGGCCGTATAAAGAAGTAAAGTCTGAGGTATTACCCGGAATTCGTACAATTTATTCATGTTTGTGATTATCAAAGAAAAATTTAATTTAATGTATTGTAA
>CAZGVH010000094.1:0-2826 GCA_964528955.1 uncultured Dehalococcoidales bacterium
TCGGCACCGGTACAGGCTATGTTTACGCCTTGAAAGGCGGAAACACTAAAGAATTCTGGAAATACGATGTAGCTACCGATTCATGGAATACTACTACTCTGACTGTTGCACCTGTTTCTGTAACAAACGGCGGATGCCTCGAGTGGACCGGTGGGGATTATATATATGCCACCTTCGGCAATACCAAGACCTTTTCACGCTACAGCATATCGGGAAACACCTGGGTAGACATGGCAAACAAGCTGGGTAATACCAATAACGGCGGATGTCTGGCATGGGACCGCAGTAATTATATCTATGCAACCAACGGAAGCGGAAACGGTTTCGAGCGCTATTCTATAAGCGGGAATACATGGGCTACCATGGCAAATGTACCCGGCAATGTGAATTCGGGCGGCAGCCTTGCATACCCTTATTCTACTTATAGCGCATCCAACCCTCTTTTCGCCACACGCGGCGGGAATACGGTCTCTTTCTACAAATATGCGCCGTCCACTAATACGTGGTCGGTTATGGCAAATGTGCCGTCTGCCGTAGCTGCCGGCGGCAGCCTTTGCGATGGTGAAGACGGTTTTGTCCACTGCATAACAGGTAATAACAGCACCAATCACTGGAGATATACTGTCGCCGGCGATACCTGGACGGTTACAGATACAATAACGCCTTACCCGGTGGTAACCGGCTCCGGGGCAAGGATGTCGGCTTCCCTGCTGGGGTACAATACCTCCGGTTATTTAACATCCGAGGTGATCGATAACAGCGGTATCTGCGAGGGAGGCATGCTGGTTTACGACGGGACGAATCTATACGGAACTGCCGGCGACCAGAGTACTGCTTTTTGGCAATACAATATTGGAACCGATACGTGGAGCAGCAAGGCGTCGATTCTCGAGCGCACGGGTTGGGGAGCATCGCTTTGTTATGATAATTCGGGAAACATTTATGGTTTTGCAGGGTATGGCTATAATGGTGACAACAGACGAGCATTTTCGAAATATAACATATCCGCTGATAGCTGGACAGAACTGGCAGAAGCTCCTGAGGATGTGTGGATGGGAGGAGCTGTTGTATATGTATCCGGATATGTTTACGCTTTTACTAATCAAAATACCAACTTCTGGAAATACGATATATCGGCTGATTCATGGTCGTCTCTGGCTTCTGCCCTGGTTTCAAACGGTGCAGGTGCGTCTTTAGTTTATGACGGTACATATATCTATGCGACTACGGGAGGGAAGACTAAAAAATTCAGTCGGTATAGTATATCCGGTAATTCATGGACAGCTCTGGCAGACAGTCCCGGAGAAGTAGCTGCAGGCGGCGGTTTAGCCTATCCGGGTTCCGGCGATTACATCTATTGTCTGCAGGGAAGCGATACGGCCAATTTTTACAGGTACTCTATCTCTGGAAATACATGGACGCAATTGAGCTCTACTCCCATGACCGTTTTTCAGGGCGGTTACCTGGTGGCCGGTAACAGCGGATTCCTTTATACCTGCCGTGGAAGAGATACAACTAACTTCTGGAGATATGAAATAAGCACCGGCGACTGGACGTCTATGCATAATACCCCCGATGCCGCATACATCAGGCTCGATGCTCTAGCCTGGGAGCGTACATTACCGGCGGGCACAGCTATATCGTATTCCATGAGAAGCTCGGCGACATCATTCAATTTAACGGATACCTCTCCGGCCTGGGGAAGCGCTTTAACGCCAGATTATTCCGATGCGGGAACCGATCCGGGATCCTCTGCAGTATTATCGGGGCTCGGTTCTAACAGGTATGTACAATTCAAGATTAATTTTACAACGACTTATATCGATAAAACACCTATGCTGTCCGAAAGAAAAATTTATTTCTTCCGCTGGTTTTAAAGGGAATCATACTATGAAAATCAGATTACAGGTTATGGTATCGATTCTGATAATGATGACATTCATCATCCCGGTTGCACCTGTGTCGGCAGCCGGTGAACTGGTTATCGGCGGCAGCGGGTCTACGCCGTGGTCAATCAGCGCTATAGCGCCGGGCGATAGCGGAACGCAGGCGATTACAGTAAACAACAGTTCTTCCGAAGACGCCACGCTGACAATATGGGTTTCGAATATTGTAAATTCGGAGGGACTTAATCCTGAGCCGGAAACGGGGAATACAGAAGAACCGGGTGAACTGGGTGATTATTTAACTTTTGAAGTGGCGGTCAGCGGTATTAGCACCAATATTACAATGCCGGCGCTGATTTCCAACCTGCCGCAGAGCGCTACCGATACGAATTATATACATATAGCGATAGCTGAGGGAGCAACAGTCAACATCAACTGGAATTGGAATCTTCCTGCTGATACTGGCAACGTGGTACAGGGGGACGGGTTATCGTTAGATATCAATTATTTACTGGAAGGTCTTGAAACAACGACTACTACTTCTACAACGACTTATACTACTAGAACAAGGACTACTACCAGGACAACAACTACAACTCATCCGACAACGACTTTATCGACACCGTCGACGACTACAAAAACAACCACACCTGCAACAATAACAATAACTTCCACTCCTTCGACGACGATAACTATAACCCCGACCTCTACAACATCACCGGTAACATCTACCACAACGCCGATTACATGGACAACTTCTACGACACCCACTGGAACCTCCAGCTCTCCGACAACATCGAGTACCACTCCGGATGCCGGAGAGTTCGATGAAAATATCCTCTGGGGCGGAATAACGGCAGCGGCATTAGCATTGCCTCTGCTTACGTGGCTATTCTTCCTGCTGTGCAAGCGCAGGCGTAAGAAAAAAGAGGAAGAGCAG